>CALLZL010000321.1 GCA_937859575.1 uncultured Chloroflexota bacterium | reverse complement strand
GAAAAAGGGTGTGGCCTGGGATGGATGATCGATCGAACCAACTTCATGGGGGATACCCCACCCGGCAGTTACGGCCACACCGGATTCACCGGGCCAGCTGTTGTGCTTATTCCACAATCGCGCCTGATCGTGATTGTGTTGAATAATCGTATCTACCCCGAGCGACGCCCGCCGCAGCATCATGCCGTAATTGCCGCAATTACCACAGCGGCGTACATAGCTTGCCAACCCGGTATAAGAAGATAGGACTTTCGGGTCGTATACATGCTGATGTTCCGTGGTATCATGAAGGCTACATTTCTCGGCCCAGAATGCCGTTTGATGAGAGCGAAGGAACGCGCATGGCTACCACACGGATACTGATCGCAGAAGATAATGATCTGGTAGCCCTGACGCTCGAAGAGCAGCTCAAGGGGCTAGGGTACGATGTGATCGGCATTGCGCGGAGCGGCACCGAAGCGATCGACCTGGCGCAGCGCATGGGGCCGGATCTGATCATCATGGATATTCGGATGCCCGAGCTTGAGGGTACCGAAGCAGCGGCACGCATCAACCAGCAGCGGCCGACGCCGATCGTTATGCTGACGGCCTACACCGATCGCGATACGATTCGCAAGGCAGAGGCCGCCGGTGCGCTTGGTTATATGGTCAAACCCGTCAACGAGGCCGAGCTTTCGCCGGCCATCAATATTGCACTGGCACGTTTCCGTGAGTTGCAGGCATTGCGAGCGCAGGTTCACGAGCTGGAAGAATCGCTGGAGGCGCGCAAACTGATCGAACGCGCCAAGGGGATTCTCATGCAGCGGCTCGGATTAAGCGAACGAGATGCCTATGAGCGCCTCCGGCAGCGGGCGCGCGACAAACGTGCCAAGATGAAGGATATTGCACAAGCGATTATCGAAGCCGAAGAGTTGCTCGGTTCGGCATAACCGATTGACGATGCCATGGACGTGTGCTATACTCTGCGCACGTTGATGAACGAAGGGTTTTCAGGTTGACGCAGCACGGCTACATCTTTTTTGCTTCGTATTATTTTACCAGCCCGAAAGGTGAACTGGTTGCTTCGCGTTGACTGAACATAGTACGGTGAGTCTTTCAAGGCGTGGAGCAGCAAGCTCCACGCCTTTTCTGTTTGTACGGCAATGCATTCGCTATTCTGAGCCACCCAAGGAGCACACAGGTATGACGATCTACTGCCGCGGTATTCGCGGTGCCACAACCGCCGAGGCAAACACACGTGAGGCGATCCGCGAGGCGACGCGTGATCTGCTCGAACGCCTGATTGCCGCCAATGATCTACGTATCGAAGATATCGCGAGTGTTATCTTCAGCACATCGTCGGATCTGAATGCGGAATTCCCGGCAGTTGCCGCCCGCGAACTCGGGTGGCTTGATACGGCCCTGCTCTGTACCCACGAAATGGCCGTGCCGGGCAGCCTGCCGCGTTGTGTACGAGTACTGATCCACTGGAACACGACACGCCGTGCCGACGAGATTGTGCATGTCTATGTACGAGGAGCGCGGAGTTTGCGCCCGGATCGTGCCGTGACCGAAACCCATTCGGCCGGTACAGCCCATGATGCCTGAAGACGAGGAGGAAGCAACCTCCTCTTTTTTGTTGCTGCGCTGCAGTTGAAGGCCGGAAGGAGCCAGTATGACCGCCGTTGAACGCGAACATGTGATCGGAACGCGCCTGCACCTGCTGCCGCGACCGGTTGATCCAGCAAACAGCATGCTTGCATTAGCGAAGGAGCAGACCCCAATGATTGTCGTGATGCGCAGTGGCGCAACCCAGGAACAGATTGATGCCGTGCTGGCGCGGCTCCAGGAGCATCATCTGACCGGCAAGATCACTTATGGTGAAGAACGCAATATTATCGGCGTCATCGGCGCGAGTATTCCCCCAACCCTGCGTGAAGAGATCGAGCTGTTCGACGGTGTACAGGAAGCCGTACGTATCACCCGGCCGTACAAACTGACGGCACGTGAATTTCACCCGCACGATACGGTGGTTGATGTACGTGGGGTTGCGGTCGGCAAAAAGCCATGTATCGTTATCGCCGGGCCATGTGCCGTCGAGAGTGAAGAGCAGATCCTCAAGACGGCGCATGCGGTACGGGCCGCCGGTGGTACCATGCTGCGTGGTGGTGCCTTCAAACCGCGTTCGTCGCCCTATACCTTCCGTGGGCTTGGCGAGCAGGGGTTGAAGCTGCTGGCACTGGCACGTGAAGAGACCGGGCTACCAATTGTAACCGAGGTCATGACACCGACCGATGTCGAACTTGTGGCGCGCTATGCCGATGTGCTGCAGATCGGTGCGCGGAACATGCAGAACTACCAGCTGCTCGAAGAGGTTGGCCGCAGCGGCAAACCGGTGCTGCTGAAACGCGGACTTTCGGCAACCTTCGAGGAATGGCTGCTCTCAGCCGAGTACATCGTGGCGCAGGGGAATCCGGATGTCATTCTGTGTGAACGCGGGATCCGCACCTTCGAGACAGCGACACGCAATACGATGGATCTGAATGCGGTCGCCCTGGCAAAACGCCGTACCCATCTGCCGGTGATCGCCGACCCGTCGCATGGAACCGGCAAATGGTACCTGGTGGCACCGCTGGCATTGGCGGCGATTGCCGCCGGTGCCGACGGCATCATACTCGAAGCGCATCCGGATCCGGATCGTGCCACATCCGACGGTGGCCAGTCGCTTAATCTCGAAAACTTCGGTGCACTCATACCGCAGCTCGAAGCAGTCGCAAGAGCTGTCGGCCGTTCGATCCATCAGATCGGTTAGGGCGGTACCCTGCCGGTCGTGACGCGCGGTATTGCACTGCGGCCGGCAGAGCGCACTATTTCACCAGCATCAGCAGGATCGGCACGATCAGCATCACACCAAGAAATGTTGCAAGCGTACGGCGATCATGCAGGATGGCTTCTTGCAGGCGCAGGATGCTGCGTTCGAAGAAACGATAGCAGAAGAGCAGCACAATAATCGAGAAGAAGGCGACACAGACCATCTCGACCAGCACGATCATGAATGCGGCGGCGCCGCCGGTAATCAACGCCGCGATGAGGGTATCGATAAACGTGGTGATATTGGCACCCATGATATAGGGCAGCGTGTTCTCGCGGCGCACCAGACCCCGAACCGAGAGCGGCACCAGGATCGAGAGCGATACCGATACCGAGAGGGTGATCGAGGTGACGATCATACCAAGGATGAACATGGCCATCGGGCGATAGATCAGGCGACCGATACGTTGAAAGCGGCTCTGTTCGGGATCGATCTCGGGAAGCGCCCGATCGAGCAGGCTGAAGGCGGCAAGGAGCGCCAGCACGCCAATGATCAGCAAGGCCCATCCCGGCGGGCTGATCCAATCGATCACAGTCAGTGCAGGGGTAGTGATCCAATCAACAAAGGAAGCGAGTGGTGCATCGGCACTGATATCAAATGTACCAAGCCAACCGGAACTCAACACCAGATAGCCAAGTGCGAGTGCCGGCAGATAGATTGCGGCCGTCGTGAGCAGTGCCAGCACGCCGATAGCAACGCTCGCCGAGCGCTGGTAGCCGCGCAGATAGTAGATGAAGCCGACGAAGAGCACAATGAACGATGCGCCCAGGCGTGAGCCGGTGATCATGGTATAGGTCTGGAGCGCGTCGATCGTTCCGGCGGCGAAAAAGGCGATTGAAATGGCCGCCACCGGTGAACCGCTGAGGAACACATACGCCAGGAGCCAGCCGAACCCCAATGCGTTGGCAGTTGTCGAGACATCGAGGAAACTGACGATGGCTGCCCCATAGATCCGTGCGCCATCTTTGATAAGTTCGAGCGCTATGATGAACAGATAGAGCCCGATAGTTGCGAGGATCGGCCGGCGGAGCCATGCGGCGCTGCGACGGATTGCGGCAATCGTGGCTCTGTGTCGCGGGCCGGCCGCACGATCGATCTCACGGTTGATCTGCTCCATTGCAGTCCTCCTGGGCTTACTGGGTGTAAGCCGACAACCGCCGCCAGATGATACCGGCGTCGGTAAGGGTTGCGCCGGCTTGCCCGCCGGCTTCGAGGTAGCTGAGGTAGGCGGCGATCACCGAGGTAAAGATTGCATACTGGGGAATACCCGCGAAGGTATAGCCGGCGGCATGCCGAACGCGCCTGGCAATGCTTGCCAGATCAGCCGGCTCGGCGAGGGCCGCCAACACGATGCGTGTGGTTGTTTCGATGGCATGGCGATTGGCACTGATAGTTTCGGCAAGTGCGGCACGCGGGGTCAGTGGGCCGTGGCCCGGCAGAAAGAAGTGTTCGCGGCGTTGCGCCAATCGTTCGAGCGAATCGATCTGGGCCTTGATATCGTGGGCATACGGAATGCCATGCTTCTGCAGCACATCAGTGCCGAAAAAGCCGTCGGCCGCGAAGCAGACCCCATCGACCGCGATACCGATCTGGGCGAGGCTATGACCGGCGAGTGGCAGGATTTCGAGTTCGACGTTGGCAATCGTCAGCATGCCGGTATCGATGCGATGATCAACCGGGCTACCGCGCGCCATGAGCCATTTTGTCTGTAGTGCGCTCCAGGGATGTGCTCCATTGTGCAGATAGATCGGTTCGAGCAGCGGATGTTCGATCAGGGGCGCTTCGTGGTGGGGCGCATAGATCACGACACCGGGCAGATTGCGGATGAGGTAATCGTTGCCGCCGATATGATCGGCATGGTGATGAGTACTGATGATCGCATGCAGCGTCAGGCCAGCCTGTTCGAGCGCCTTGCGCAATGCCCGGCCGGTATCTTTGTCGATACCGGTATCGATGACGATCGCACCATCGGTGCCGGCACGGATCACACCGAGGTTGTTGGCACCCGGCAGATACGCCGTCTGGCTCGTGATCGGCTGCAGCGACATCTGTGCCTCGTCTCCCGGTCGGTGCCGATAGGATGTGCCGCTGTACGGCATGTGCAGGCATTGTATCATGCCGATCAATCCACCCGTCATCGCAGGGTAACAACGGGTGGATCGCATCTGATGCGCAGGCTGCATACGTTTGCGGATCTACGGGCGGGCGGCAGTGCCATCGGGCCAGCGCGCATGTGTCCATTCATCGAGGAACTCGGCGCATGGAAAGCGGGCTGCGAGTTGTTCGTCAATGTCGATCCCCAGGCCGGGCTTTGTGTTGGGGTACATAAATCCGTCACGGATCTCGGGGCAACCGGGGAAGACCTCGCACACCACATCGGGAAACTGGTAGCATTCCTGAATACCGAAGTTGGGGCTACTGAGATCGAGGTGCAGGTTGGCGGCGTGGCCGACAGGCGAAACATCACCAGGGCCATGCCAGGCGGTACGCACACTATAGAACTCGCAGAATGCCGCCATCTTGCGCGCCGGTGTGATACCACCGATCGCACTAATATGGGCACGGGTGAAGTCGATCAGCCCTTCGGCCACCAGCGGCACCCACTCGCGCTGATTGACCCACAGTTCGCCCATTGCGATCGGCGTACTCGTCTGCCGGCGTAGATTGCGAAACCACTCGACTTGCTCGGGTGCCAGTGGGTCTTCGAGAAAGAAGAGCTGATACGGTTCCACTGCCCGGGCAAGCTGGATCGCCAGCGCCGGCGGCAGGCGTTCGTGAATATCGTGGAGCAGTTCGATATCAAACCCCACCAGGCTGCGGATGTGTTCGAGCATCGGTGGAACACTGCGTGCATAGCGATAGGGATCGTAATACGCGCCGGGTTGGGCACCAGCGGGCGTGTGAAGGGTATGGCCGCGACCGCCGTAGCCGCCCATCTGGCAGCGGATGTAGTGAAAGCCCAGCTCTTTGAGTTCGAGCACACTCTCACCAACCTCGGCGGGGGTTGCACCGTCGGCATGGCGGTAGAGTGCCGCCGCCTCGCGACACTTGCCGCCAAACAGTTCGTAGAGCGGCATATTCGCCAGTTTGCCCTTTAGATCCCAGAGCGCCATGTCAACACCCGAGATCGCATTGTTGAGCACCGGGCCATTGCGCCAGTACCCGTTCACCATCATCGTCTGCCAGAGGTCTTCGATGCGCTGAATATCCTTGCCGATCAGAAACGGCCGCAGGTGGTGATCGACGGCGGCCGCTACCGCATGATGGCGCTGGGTAAAGGTGGCGCACCCCAGCCCATACAGGCCGGGTTCCGACGTTTCGATCTTAACGACGATCAGGCGAATCCCGGCCGGTGCCGTCAGGATGGTACGAACATTTTGGATGGTGATCGGTGCCATAGCTACTCCTTGGCACCTGATCGGTTACGCAAACCGATCAGGCTCATACATACAAGCAAGGTTGCTGACAAGCAGGCATAGTGTACCGCAATGTCGGCGCACGAGCATGCTATGATTGGCCCATGGCTCGTTCGGCGCAGAAAGGCATGCGCGCAGCCGAATCGAGCCGGTGTGAAGGCGCGCCGCAACCAGGAGGCATGCATGAGCAGCATGAGCCGGACGACTCTGACGACCAATCCAGTAACCGATAAACTTCGCAGTGGCCAGCCGTCGGTAGGAAGCTGGCTGACCCTCTGCTCGCCGGCAGCGGCCGAAACGATGGCCCATGTCGGCTGGGATTGGCTTGTGGTGGATGTGGAACACAGCCCGGTTGGGTTCGAGACGATGGTGAACTGTTTTCGCGCTGCACAGCTTGGCGGCGCGGTGCCGATGGCGCGGGTGCCCTGGAATGACACGATCTGGATCCAGCGGACGCTTGACGCAGGTGCATTCGGCCTGGTAGTGCCGATGGTCAATTCGGCTGATGATGCAGCGCAGGTGGTTGCGAACATGAAGTACGCTACCCGTGGCCAGCGCAGCTCGGGCGGTGTGCGGCTGGCACCCTATATCGACGGCGACTACCGCCGCTGGGCCGACGAGCACCTGGCAGTGATCGTCATGATCGAGACGATCCAGGCCGTCAATAATGCCGAGGCGATTCTGGCGGTGGATGGTGTGGTCGGCTGTTTTATCGGCCCGAACGACCTGGCGTTGTCGATGGGGCTGACCTTAAGCGACACAGGCCCCGGCACCGCGCATGAAGATGCCATGCTCGAAGTGTTGCGGGCGGCACAGAAGGTTGGCAAAGCCGCCGGTAAACACTGTTTCAGCGCCGCCGAGGTTACCATGCGGATCGCGCAGGGGTTCCAGTTTCTGGCGCTTGCCAGCGATGGGGTGTTTATGAGCGCGGCGGCGAAGCAGGCACTCAGTGCGATCGATCTGAGTGGAAGATCAGCCGATGCCTCACAGACAGGCACCGGGCAGCTCTATTAAACGAAAGGCACGCACACGTGGAACCATACCCGCATACCGCACCGCTGCGGCGCTATACCCCGCTGGCTCTCGGTGCCGTGTCGATCACGGAATCGTTCTGGGCCGAACGCCAGCGCATCAACCGCGAACGAACGATTCCGCATGTCCAGCGCCAGTTGGCACTCTCGGGGCGTCTTGATGCCTTCCGGCGCGATTGGAACCCGTCGGCTGATGTGCGGGCACGCGGCCCATGGGGCGGCACGACGGTCATGTTCTGGGATTCGGATGTGGCCAAATGGATCGAAGCCGCCTGTTATAGCCTGGCGACGCATCCTGATCCGGCACTTGATGCCCAGCTCGATGAGTTGATTGCCCTGATTGCGGCACGCCAGCAACCCGACGGCTACCTCAATACCTGGTTCATTACGGTCGATCCCGAGGCGCGCTGGGCTAATCTGCGCGACTGGCATGAGCTCTACTGTGCCGGGCATCTGATCGAAGCGGCTGTTGCGCATTTCGCGGCAACCGGCAAGCGGACTCTGCTCGATGTGATGTGCCGCTATGCCGATTATATTGCAACCATCTTTGGCGATACGGAAGGCCAACGCCGCGGCTATTGCGGCCACCCCGAGATCGAGTTGGCACTGGTGCGATTGTGGCGTACCACCGGCGAAGAGCGCTACCTGAATCTCAGCCGCTATTTTGTCGATGAGCGCGGCCGTCGGCCGCACTACTTCGACCACGAGGCCCGTGAGCGCGGTGAGGATCCGCGGCGTTTCTGGGCGCGCTCGTATGAATACAACCAGTCGCATCGGCCGGTTCGCGAACAGCAGCAGGTAGTAGGGCATGCAGTGCGGGCCATGTATCTCTATTGTGCCATGGCCGACCTGGCGCTGATCGATGGTGATGCCGCGCTCCTCACAACATGCCGCCGGCTCTGGCAACACCTGACGACAACCCGTACCTATGTGATGGGCGGGATCGGTACATCGCGGCAGAACGAAGGATTCACCAGTGATTATGATCTGCCGAACGAAAGTGCCTACGCCGAGACATGCGCCGCAATCGGGATGATCTTCTGGGCACAGCGTATGCTTCAAGCCGGCCTCGATGGCAGCTATGGCGATATGCTCGAACTGGCGCTCTATAACGCTGTGCTGAGTGGCGTGGCGCTCGACGGCGAGGGGTACTTCTACGATAATCCGCTGGCGAGTGATGGTACACATCACCGCCAGCAGTGGTTCGCCTGCCCATGCTGCCCGCCTAATCTGGCACGCATTCTGGCCGGGCTTGGCGAATATGCCTACAGCCAGGCAACCGACGAAGCTGTAGTTCACCTGTTTGTCGGTGGGAGCGCCTCTTTTGATTTCGGCGACCAGCGCGTCACGTTGCACCAGGCTACTCGCTACCCGTGGGATGGGCAGGTAACACTGATGGTGGCGACCGATGCAGCAAAACGATTTACACTGCATGTACGCATTCCTGGCTGGTGCAGGGATGCGCGAATCGAACTGAATGGCGTTCCGATCGACTGTGACCAGCATCAGGCCAACGGATATCTCACAATCGAACGTGAATGGCAGCATGGCGACACGCTGACCCTTGATCTGCCGCTGGCTGTCGAACGCATCTATGCACATCCAGCAGTGCGCGCTGATGTCGGCAAGGTGGCAATACGGCGTGGCCCGATCATCTACTGTTTCGAGCAGATCGATCACGAAGTACCGCTAGCGGCGCTGAGCCTGGCGCGTGATACTGCATTGACGGCACGGTATGATGCCGAACTGCTTGGCGGTGTGGTCGTGATCGAGGGCATGGCAGCGGCGCGTGATCAGCACGATTGGGCAGGGATGCTCTACCGCACTATGCCGCCGGTACTGCAACCCTGCCGGATACGTGGCATCCCCTACTTTGCATGGGATAACCGTACTCCGGGTGCGATGAGTGTCTGGTTGCCGGAATAGCGCCGCATCATGCAGTTGCTATGGTACCGTCGCCTTGCGAACAACGTGGGGCGACGGACGTTCCGAGCCGTTCGATCGCAGGCATGAAGAGGCGGTAATCGAGGGTTCCGAGGGTTGATCTGGGATAATAACGTAAGCCGATTATCATGTACTTGCCATCCTTTGACGGTATACTATGTGGCAAGGAGAACAACCATGAACATGATCGACCTTGCACTGATTGTTATTATCCTGCTTTCGGGGATACTGGGTTTCTACTGGGGGATCATCCGGCAGATCATCTCGCTGGTCGGTGTGATTGCCGGGATCGTCGTAGCCGGTCGATACGGCGGCGAAGTCGCGATCGCGCTCTCGTCTTTTATCAGCGATCAGTCGTTGGCCGCAATCATCGGGTTCATTGCCGTGCTGGTGGTCGTGAGCAGCCTGGCCGGCCTGATCGGTACAGCAGTGCATAATCTGGCCGGCTTACTCTTTCTGGGCTGGCTTGATCATCTGCTGGGCGTACTGATCGGTGTGCTGCAGGGGGCGCTTGCGGGTGCCGCGCTGATTATCTTCGCATCGATTGTGCCTAATCCGGAATGGAACAGCATGTTGCGCCAATCGCAGGTTGCACCGCTTGTATTGAATATTGTCGGGCCACTGGTGCTACCGCTGCTGCCCGATATCTTTCGTATCGTTGATTGGCGCGGCAGTATTTACAGTATGCGTGAGTTCTGGTAGAATCAAGGCTGGAAAGGGGGCTACACTGACAGTCGAATTCACATCAGAGGCACAGGCACTCGCACGGCGAGCTGTCGAGCTTGCAGAAGAGAAGCAGGCCAGCGATATCGTCATGCTTGACTTGCGCAAACTCAACACAATAGCGGACTACTTCGTCATCTGTTCGGGTGAGAGTGATCGGCAACTGAAGGCAATTATCGAGGCTATCGATAGCGGCCTGGCACACGAGCTTGATCGGCATGCCCGCATGGAAGGATTAGCCAGCAGCGGTTGGGTGTTACTCGACTACGGCGATGTCGTGGTACACATCTTCTCGACGGCGCTGCGTGAATATTATCGCATCGAGCGACTCTGGAGCAAAGCCACCCCAGTTGTCGTCGTTCAGTGAGGAAGCTATGGACGGCAGCAAGCATACCCGCTACGTTCTTTTCGCTCTCGGCGCCGCCCTTGGCAGCGCGATCGGCATTGTGCTCGGTTCTCTGCTCACGTTCTGGATCGGTGAGGAGACCCTGCGCGCATTCCATCGTGCCCTACGGCGCATGACGGGCGGCGACGATCGGCCGAATTTCGAGATGCTTTTGCAGTAAACGGCGAACTCATACCCGAGTGTGCCGGTTTGCGCTGCTGCAGATGGGGGGCATCGCCCTCCATCTTTCTTTTGTATGCCTGCCGGGGCGCGGCATGCAGCCGTGCCGCTATGCCTGTTTGCGTTCCTTTTCGTCGCCGACCCACTCGCTCGCCCCATCGGCCCAATGTTCTTTCTTCCAGATCGGTGCCCGTTCTTTAATGCGATCCATGATCCATTCGGCGGCCGAAAAAGCTTCATGGCGATGAGGTGCGGCCACGACGATCAGCACCGCGGTTTCACCGATTGCAAGCCGGCCGATACGATGATGGATCGCAATCGCACCGGTACTCCAGCGCGCACATGCTTCGGCAGCAATATCTTCGAGCACCCGTACCGCCATAGGGGCGAACGCTTCGTATTCGAGGTAAGCGGTGGCGCGGCCGCCAAAGTTGTTGCGCGCCACGCCGGCGAAGGTCACGATCGCCCCCATCGCCGGTGATTGCACCAAGGCCACCAATGGTGCGGGCTCGATCGGTGCGCTGGTGATCCGAAACGCAGGCACAGGCTCACTACCGCCGCTGACAGGTGGGATAAACGCCACTTCATCGCCATCGTGCAGTAATTGATCGAGCACGGCAAATTCCTGATTGACGGCATACAGCAGGCGGGTATGGTAGGCAGCCAGCCGTGGGTAGCGCTCGATCAGGATCTGCCACAGATCGGCAAGGGTTGCCCCGAGCGGAATCTCAAGCACTTCGCTGCTCTGGCCGGTAATCTCGCGGTGGCCGGCAAAATAGAGAACAGTGACACGCATGCCGGCCTCCGGTTATGAAAAGCGAATCGGAACACCACGCTCGGCGAGGTAGTGTTTCACATCAGCAATACTATATTCGCCGAAGTGAAAGATCGAGGCAGCCAGCACGGCATCGGCACATCCTTCAACCAGCCCGGCATACAGATGATCGGGGGTACCGGCACCCCCCGAGGCGATCACCGGAACCGGAACCGTCTCGGCGACGGCACGCAAGAGCTGGTTATCGTACCCCTCGCGGGTGCCGTCGGCATCCATGCTGGTCAGCAGGATCTCCCCGGCACCGAGCGCGACACCGCGGTGTGCCCATTCGATCGCATCAAGCCCGGTTGGCCGCGGGCTACCGCCGGTATGGGTAAAGACATCCCAGCGTGGCGCGACACCTGGTTGGGCAGCTGCGCGACGCGCATCAATCGACAGCACGATACACTGGCTGCCGAAGCGGCGGGCACCCTCTTCGATCAGTGCCGGATTCAGGACGGCAGCGGTATTGATCGAGACCTTTTCGGCACCGGCACGCAGCATGCGGTACATGTCTTCGACGGTACGAATACCACCGCCGACCGTAAGTGGAATAAAGACCTGGGCCGCCGTGCGTTCGACGACATCGACCATAATCGCACGTTCATCGCTACTGGCCGTGATATCGTAGAAGACCAGCTCATCGGCACCGGCAGCGTCATAGGCTGCTGCGAGCTCGACCGGATCGCCGGCATCACGGTGGTTGAGGAACGAGATGCCCTTGACAACTCGACCGGCTTTGACATCGAGGCATGGAATAATGCGTCGTTTCAGCATGGTAGTTACTCTTCAGCTGCGACAATACCACGTTCGACCTGTTCGGCCTGAATGGCACTGAGATGTTCACGGAGGGTGGCCGTCAGCATGGTGATCAGGCGTACATCGCGCCTTTCAAGATCGGTAAGCTGGCTGGTATGGCCGTGATCCAGCTCGTTCAGCTGCGTGACAAGCGCCGCATGGCGTTGTTCAAGTTCACGAATCCAGCTATCTAGGCGTTCGAGCCAGCCGTTCACCTGGCGTAGCCGATGGTCGCCGGCATCGGTCATCTCCATCATCTTTGCATCCTGCTGCCGCCGTACCTCTTCGAGGCGCTCCTGGTTCATGAGGAAGCGTTCGGTCGAAACCCGTTCGACGCGTTTGAGATCCGCGTCGGCCTGGGTAGCGCGTGTATCGAGGGCACTGATCTGGAGCGGCAGTTTCTCGACGAACACATCGATCTCTTTGCGGATCTCTTCGACGCGCGCAACCCGGCTCATGAGGCTTTCGAGTGTCGGCTGCACATCGGCGATCAACTGCTGAGCTTCGACGGCCTGGCGGCGCAGACTCTGCTTTTCGATCTGCAGATCCTCAAACACTTTCCGAATCTCGTTGCGGGCCTGCTCGTCGGCCGTCGCCAGGCCGTCGAGGCGGCCGGCCAATAATCGCTGCCGCTCATCAATCTCTTTGAACTGCGACTGCCAGTTGCCGATACGCTCTTCGAGTTGCTCGATGCGGCTCAGCCAGTTGGCGGTCGCTTCGCGATCCTGGCGTCGGGCATCGCCAAGTTGCTGGATCTGGGCCTGCATATCGCGGATGGGGCGGGTGCCCTCTTCGATCTTGACCAGCGCCCCGGCAACCTCTTTGCGCAGGTTGGCGATATCGCGCCGATAGGTATCGAGAGTCAGGTTGATCTCTTGCCGGTAGCGATCAAAGAGTTCTTCCACCTGTGCGACGGAGCCTTCGGTCTTGCGTACCTGCTCCATGGCCCAGTTATACTTATTGGTCTGTTCTTTGAAGAGCCGACGGAGTTCATCGATCTGCCCCTGCAGATAGACCATCTGCGACTGTTCGGCGGCACGCAGGCGCTCTTCTTCGAATTTACTGGTGACATTCGGCGGCCGATTTGGCGTCGTCATACTCTTCTGCCTTTCAGTACCGGCGAAGCCGGAACATGGGTAACTGGAGGCCGCATATCAACCGAGTGCGGCCAGTGCCGCTTCGAGCGAAAGATCGCCGGTATAGAGCGCCCGGCCGACGATTGCGGCTTCGACACCGATCGTGCGGAGCTGCAGCAGATGCTCGACGGCACCAACCCCGCCGGAAGCAATAATCGCCGGGCCGGTGTCTGAGACGAGCGCAGCGGTTGCGGCATAATTGGGCGAGGTTAATGTTCCGTCGCGGGCGATGTCGGTATAGATCACCCGGCGCACGCCAAGCTGGCCCATCTGTGCCACCAGATCGGCGGCATACACCGTGGCGGTTGATGTCCAGCCGGCAGTGGCAACGATTCCGTCGCGGGCATCGACTCCAACGACAATCGCATCGCCGTGGCGGGCGACCAGGCGGGCGATGAGCTCGGGATCTTCAACGGCGGCGGTACCGAGGATGGTGCGTGCCACACCAAGCGCAAGGGCCGCCTCGACCGTTTCTTCGCGGCGCAGGCCGCCGCCGAGCTGAATCGGCACATCAACGGCGCGCACAATCGCACGAATGGCATCGGTATGCACCGGCTTGCCACTGCGGGCACCATCGAGATCGACGATATGCAGCCGGGTTGCACCGGCATCGACCCAGCGGCGGGCGACGGCGGCCGGATCTTCATCATACACAGTGACACGCTCGAAATCGCCCTGGTAGAGGCGCACGCAATACCCATCTTTGATATCAATTGCAGGAATCAGTTCCATCGTCTATCTCTTCTCGTTTCTTTCACTTCAGCGATCGGCACACTACGCTGCGCGTTGTGCCCAGGCTACATAATTCGTCAGCAGGCGCAAACCATACAGACCGCTCTTTTCCGGGTGAAACTGCACCGCCGCCAGGTTTTCGCGGATCAGCACACTTGGGAAGTTCAGGCCGTAGTCGGTTTCGCCGGCCACACTGTCGCTTGTGCTGAGATCGCAGTAATAGGAATGGACAAAATAGAAATCCGTGCCGGCAGGGATTCCATGAAAGAGTGGATGGTGGGCGACATGGGCGCGGTAATGCACCTGGTTCCAGCCGATCTGCGGCACCTTCTGACCCTCGGGAAGCCGCCGCACGACACCCGGCAAGATGTCGAGGCAGGGGTGGGTGCCGAACTCTTCGCTGGTGGCACAGAGCACCTGCATACCGACGCAGATCCCGAGAAACGGCTTACCAGCCTGGATCGATGCACGAATTGCCTGATCGACACCCAGGCGCTGCAGGCTCTGCATGGTATCGAGGGTGGCACCGACCCCGGGCAGCACTACTGCCGGTGCGGCATGCACAACATCCGGATCGCTGGTCACAACCATATCGGCACCGACATGCGCCAGAGCACGGGCGACACTGCGCAGGTTTCCGGCACCATAATCAACAACCGCAAAAAAAGGGGATGGTGTCATAGTGTGCTATCTCATGTGAAGAGCGGATGGCGAGTGCGGATTCGCTCGATTAACGGTAACAGATGCGGTTCGTTCGCGCCGGCGCTGCCAAGTGGATCGGTACCGGGCGAACGGCCAAGCAAGGCATGGAACGAGGCGGCGACACACGCGGCAAGTGCCTGCAAGTTGTAGCCTCCCTCAAGGACAAGCGCGATCCGGCCGCCGCACACTTCGCTGGCTACGGCAACAAGGCGGGCGGTCAGCCCGGCATAGCCGTTGACACTCAGGCTGAGCGGGCCGATTGGATCACTCCAGTGGCCGTCGTAGCCGGCCGACACCAGGATGAGATCGGGCTGGAAGCGGCGCAGCGCCGGCTCGATCAGCATCTCGAAGACAGCTGTCACACCATGATCGCCGGCCCCCTGCGGTAATGGAACATTGAGCGTGGTTCCTTCGCCCGCCTGGGCACCGATCTCGCGCTCGGCACCGGTGCCGGGGTAGAGTGGCGCTGCATGAGTCGAACAGAAGAGCACCCGGGGATCGCTGTAGAAGATATCTTGCGTGCCATTGCCATGATGGACATCGTAATCAACAATCGCGACCCGCCGCAGGCCAAGCTGATCAATGGCATAACGGGCCGCAATGGCGACATTATTAAAGAGGCAGAAGCCCATCGAGCGGCCGGTGGTTGCATGATGGCCAGGCGGGCGTACCAGTGCAAAAGCATTGTTGCATGTACCAAGGACCACGGCTTCGGTAGCCCGGATAGCCGCACCGACACCATGCAGCGCGGCATCCCACGAAGCACTGGTCGTGTAGGTGTCGTGGTCGATCCACAACCCCTGGTGAGTAGCGCTCCAGCGCACCAGATCAACCATCGAGGCGCTATGTACCGAACGCACCAGCGCTTCATCGGCCGGCGGAGCATCAAGCGCAACCAGATCATGCAGCAGGCCGGCGGCCTCCAGTGCTTCGGTGATCGCAAGCAGCCGTGCGGCGCGCTCAACATGGCGCGGCTCATCGTGCGCGGCGTGCCGTTGGTTCATAATGATTGCTGTGGTCATTGTGCCATATTATACACGATGCATGTCTGCTGGTGTATAATGGCGCAAAGCCCGCAGGCGGCCCCGCCCTGCGTTCGCGTTCCGGCGCAATGCAGTGCGAGGTATCTCATGTCTGCTTCCTTCCCCGATTCATCGATCCCCGCTCCCGCTCCGCGTCGATCACGGCACAGCCTGATCGTCGTGATCCTGCTGGTCGCACTTGGTGCCCTGGCATGGCAGCAGCTCCCCGACGGCCGGTTGCATGTCTTCTTCCCCGCGACGCGCGGCGATGCAATGGTGATTGTCACCCCACGTGGCGGCCTGGTGCTGGTTGATGGTGGTAATGATCCGACGACCCTGACGACGGCACTCGGGCGGCGGTTGCCCTTCTGGCGGCGTGATCTCGACGCCGTGATCCTGACTCGCACGGAAAGCCGGTTTGTGCGTGGGCAGGTGGCGGCGCTCGAACGGTATGCTCCGCGTATGGCGATCCTGCCGACCGGGCGTCATACATCGACATTGCTGCGCGAGTGGCGACGCCTGCTCGAAGCGCACCGGGCGCGCCTGGTGACGGTTGAAACAACCCGACAACTGGTCATCGACGGGGTCATGATCCGGTTCTTCCCAACATCCAGCGGCCTGCTGGTACGGCTCGACTATGGCGGCACGAGGGGACATTTGATGAGGCCGAGGTGGATCGAATCAATGGGCCGGCCCTGGCCCCCGCGACACTGGTTGCCTTCCCGTGGGAATACGATCCACGCACGGCATTTGTCGCGGCATTGCGCCCGGCCGTCATGGTATTGACCGACGGAAACGAATCAGAGCGGCCGGCGCAGCTGAGTTATGCGCTCAGGGCAATTGGCGGTGCAACCCTGTACCACGAGCGGGTCGACGGTGCGATTGAATGGGTGAGTGATGGCCGCCACTGGCAGATACACCGCGAACACCTGCTATAATCCGCCGTATGCTCTCGACCGCTGCCTACTATTTTTTGCTGGGCCTGCTTGCACTCGTACCGCTGCTTGGTGTGGCGGTGCTGCTCTGGCGGCGTTTCTACCGCCGCGGAGGCGGGCCATGTGCGGCGGCGGGGGCGGAGAAAAAGGGC
>CALLZL010000320.1 GCA_937859575.1 uncultured Chloroflexota bacterium | reverse complement strand
TCTGCCTATCGCATGGTTGCGCTCGATCTCGACGGAACGACGATCGGGCGCGACCTGACGCTGCACCCCGCCGTGCCAGCAGCCGTAGCCGCAGCACGCGCCGCCGGGATCATGGTGACAATCGCCACCGGCCGCATGTACGGCTCGACCCTGCCGTTTGCCCGGCAACTCGGCATCGATGCACCACTGATCTGTTACCAGGGTGCCCTCATCCGCCATCCCGGCGATGGCACAACCCTGGCGCATTGGGGCATGCCGGCCGCTGCCGCTGCCGAAGCGGCCCGTGATCTGATCGCCGCCGGTATCTGCACCATCGCGTATGTCGGTGAAACCCTTTTCGCTGCAACCCACAGCCCCGAGCTCGACACCTACCTTGGCTACCATCCCGATGAAGTCGACATCCGGATCGACCCCGATCTGGCGCGTGTCTTTGCTACCACGCCGCCAACCAAGCTGCTGTTTGTCGCGGAACCCGAGGTGGTCGATCGCGAACTGGCGCGCCTTGCGCCGATCTTTGGCGATCGGTTGGCACTGCTGCGCTCACATACTCACTTCGGCGAACTGACGGCGCTCGGCGTCAGCAAAGGGGCGGCACTGGCGCGCCTGGCGGCACAGTCGGGCATTGCCCGCGAGCATGTGCTGGCGATCGGCGATCAAGAGAATGACCTCTCGATGATTACATGGGCCGGGCTAGGGCTGGCGGTCGCGAATGCGGTTCCGGCGGTGCGAGCCGCTGCGGCGGCAGTGGTGCCGTCGGTCGCCGAGGCGGGGGGGGCGGGGGGCATCCGCCCCTATTGCCTGCAAGAAGTGTGAAATCAGTGTGAATTGCCCATTGCGCCTGGGAAAACGATCCCCTATAATAGCCGGCGCACGTGCGGCGGCAGGCAAAAAAACGAGCCGTGGCATATGCCACGGCTCGCCTTATTGTTCCAACAACGGTTAGCGCGTCTTGTACATCGAGCGCAGGCATTTGGTGCAGAGCTTCAACTGCACCTGAACACCGCCCTCGAAGGTCAGCGTTGTCTTCTGAATATTCGGCTTAAACGTTCGGTTCGTTTTCGGAGCGCGCCGCGCCCAACCACCCGAGGCTTTATGGCGAATATTGCGGCCAAACTTGACGCTCTTGTCGCAGACTTCACACTTTGCCATGAGAATATGATCTCCATACACACGAGTTTTTGCTCACTAGCGAAAAACTATACCATACTCACTAGAAAGACGCAAACGATGAAGAAAGCGGTTCTCAATGACGCTTGAACTCCCTGCAGGAACGATCGATATTACCCCCCGGGCCCTGGCGCAGATCGTGGTGCATGCCGCCCGCGATGTTGCCGGCATGGCGGCATTTGCCCGGCCGGCCGCAATCGGTGATCAGTCGCCGGCGCTCGCCTGGCACGACGCAGCCCTGGGTGTCGAACGGCAGCCGCATATCACACCACTAACGCTCGATATCTTTGTGATCCTCGAAGACGGTACGCCGATCGCCGAGGTTGTCGCTGCGCTGCAAGCGCGTATACAGGCGGCAGTGGCACTGGCATTACATATCGATGATGTCCGAATCAATGTGCGGATTCAGGGAATTCGGCCGGCACGATGAACACGACATGGGATGGGGCGCAGTTGATTGATGCACTCGCTGCTGGTTGTATGCGGCTCGAACGGCAACAGGAACTGCTGAACCGCATGAATGTCTTCCCAATACCCGACGGCGATACCGGCACCAATATGGTGCTGTCGGCAACCGGGTTGCTGCGCGACCTGACACCCGCTCCGTTGCCGCATGTTGCGGCGCGGATCGCCGAGCGAGCGCTTTTGCACGGGCGCGGTAATTCGGGCATTATTCTGGCACAGGCGCTGACAGCCTTCGGGGGCAGTTTGCGGCAGGCCGAACGTCTGCATGGTGCCGATCTGGCGGCTGCGCTGGGGGCAGCAGCTGAGGCGGCCACGGCAGCGGTTGCCCGGCCGGTGGAAGGAACGATCTTGAGCGGTTTGCATGCCGCTGCAACCGCTGCCAGGCAGGCTGATCCGGCAACCCCGGCAACCGTACTGGCAGCAGCCGTCGCGGCAACACGCCTGGCGGTCGAGCAATCACCGGTACACCTGGCGGTGCTGCGTCGTGCTGGCGTTGTTGATGCCGGGGCACTCGGCTGGCTGCTGCTGCTGGAAGGGATGCTGGCGTTTGCCGGCGCCGATCAGGCCGCCCTTGATGCCGCCGTAGTGTATACCGCACCGGTTGTGCGTGTGTCGGCCGAAGCGGAAGCCGGGTATTGTGTCAGTTTGAGTGTGCAGGATGCATCACTTGATTCACACGGGCATCTGGCTACAATAGATCGTGAAGCACTGGCGGCGGCGTATGCACTGATTGGCGACTCGCTCGTGATAGCCGGGGATGCACCGCATCTACGGGTGCATGTGCATACACTGCGGCCCGACGAGGCGCTGGCGATCGGCCTGCGCTTCGGCAGTATCGATGCGGTGACGATCCAGCACCTGGATCGGCAGTGCCGTGAGCAAGCGGCCCCGGCACCACCGCTCGGCCGGATCGGTGCGATTGCCGTCGCACCGGGTGCCGGATTTGCACGGCTCTTCGGCGAGCTTGGCGCACACGCGATCACCGTTGGCGCACAGGCTGCCGAGTTTCTGGCAGCCATGGCAGCGCGACCGGAACCGGAGTTTGTGATTCTGCCGAATGACCCCGGCACCCTTGCCGCTGCCGAACTTGCCGCCCGCCTGAGCCGGCGGCCGGTCGCCATCGTGCCGACACCCAGTGCGGCCCATGGCGTTGCGGCGCTGCTGGCGCTCGATGAACAGCAAGAGGTCTTTCGTGCCGCCGCCGCTATGGCCGAAGCCGCAGCGCGATTGCACGTCGCGCAGATCGCCGTGAACGACGGGATGTATTACGGCCTGATTGGCACGCATCTGGTGGCACAGGCACGCGAACTGGTACCAGTGGCTACGGCGGTAACGGCCCGGCTGCCGCTTGCCGGCAGCGAACTGGTGACAATATATCAGGGTGCAACAGCGGTTGCCGCCGAGGCACACGCGCTCGGCGAACTGTTGGTTGCAGACCACGAGTCGTTGCGTATTGAACTGCTCGATGGCGGGCAGCTGCTGATACGTTATATGATTGCCGTCGAATAACCGGCTTCAGGAGCAGACAATGGCCAGCATTAAGATTGTTACCGATAGCACATGCGACATCCCGCTCGGGCTTGCCCACGAACTGGGCATCGAGATCGTTCCACTCACGCTGCAGATCGGCGATCAGATCTATCGCGCCGGCCTCGATATCACCAACGACCAGTTCTACCAGCAGTTGCAGGAAGGGCGCAAGGTCACGACTGCTGCCGCCGCCACTGCCGTCTTCGAGCAAGTCTATCGCCGCCTGTCGCTTGAACACGAGTATATCTTCTCGATCCATCTTTCGAGCCGGCTTGGCGGCACCTACCATGCGGCGCAACAGGCACGCTCGCGCCTACCGGCTTCGGCCACCCGTATCGAGATCATCGACAGCAAACTGGCCTCGATGGCACTCGGGCTGGTGATCCTGCATATTGCGCGTACCGTCCGCGACGGCGCAACCCCCGAAGAGGTGTCGTATCGCATTGCACGCCTCATGCAGCACTGCCACCTGGTCTTCTTCGTCGATACGATCGAGTACCTCGAACAGAGCGGGCGGCTGGCACTGGCGACGGCCGTGCTTGGCTCCATGCAGCGCATCAAGCCACTGATGCTGCTTGACGAAGGCGAGATTGTGCCGTACGAGCGAACGCGAACGCGCGCCAAGGCGATCGAAGGGCTCTACACCTTTGTCGAAGACTTTCCTAATGTGCAGGAGGTGGTCGCCATGTATGCCACCACGCCCGAGGATGTCGAGAAGCTGCTGGAAAAGGTGGATCCGATCTTCCCGCGCGACAAAGTGCAGATCATGCAGTTTGGCCCGAGCATCGGGGCACACCTCGGCCCAGGAGCCATGGGGGTCGCGGTGTTCGAGGGGATGGATTAGCATGCCCGGGCTGCATATTGTCGTCGATAGTACGGCTGATGTACCGCCGGATCTGCGCAGCATCAATCGTATCAGTGTCGTGCCGGTGCTGCTGCATCGCGGCAATCAGACCCTGCGCGACGATATCGATATCTCACGTGATGCGTTCTATGCCTGGCTCATGAGCGGCGACCGGCATCCACAGACGGCCGCACCGACGGTGGCGATGTTCGAGGAGGTGTTTGGCGAACTAGCCGCCGACGGCAGCCCGATTCTGTCGATCAGTGTTGCCGCGACCCTGAGCGCGACCTATACGGCTGCATGCCAGGCAGCACAGCGGTTGCCCGGTGCACAGATCGTGTGTATCGACAGTGGCTCGATTGCGATGCCGCTCAGTTACCTTGCCCTTGCGGCCGCTGATGCGGCACGCGCCGGTGCCACATTGACCGAGGTGGTCGCCCTGGTCGAGCAGCTGCGCCAACAGCTGACCGCCTACGTGGCGCTCGATACATTGCGCTACCTCGAACGCGGCGGCCGCATCAGCCGGATTCAGGCGCTGGTCGGCGGCATGCTCGATCTCAAACCGATCCTCGAAGTACGCGACGGTACAATCCGTGCGGTTGAGCGGCTGCGCAGCCGGCGGCGTGTCGCTGAGCGGCTGATCGAACATGCCCGCGCCCGTGGCCGGTACGCCGAGCTAAGCGTTATGTATACCACAGATCGGGCTGCCGCTGCCGAGCTTGCCGACCAGTGCGCCGCCGCTGGCCTTATGGTGCGTGAACGCATCCGTAGCGTGCAGATCGGTGCTGTTCTTGGTGCCCACATGGGCCCGGGTGCGCTTGCCGTTACCGGAATGCTTGCATAGAACCAGGCACCACTGCGAAAAACTGCTACAATACCAATACGAACAGACGTGCCGCCGCACTGCGACGCGGCGTAGAGTATAGCAACAACCACATGGAGAGCAAAGAGCAGATCATTCGCCTGGGCAAGCTGCTCGCTGAAGAACAGCGACGCGGCTTCGACGACACTGCCGCCGATGGTGGGCTCGAACGCTTCCTGACAACCTGGCGGCTCGAAGCCGACGGTGCCCTGCAGTATGCCGCCGTCAGGCAGACACTGGAATCGCTGGCGGGGTATGCCATGCTCGATCTGCCTACCCGGCGAGCGCGTATCGGCATTGCCCTTGAGAGTCTGCGTGCCCTGTTCCGCGAGCGCCCGGCACCCGCCACGCCGGAAGTTGCTGCCGTGCAGGCCGCCCCTGCCGTACAACTACCGACCAGGAAGAGTGCCTCGAAGAGCGCTAACCGCCCGGCTGCACCACTCACCCTTGATACGCCAATCGAAGCGTTGCCGGGGGTCGGCCGCCAGAATGCCACCGCCTTCAAGCGGCTCGGGGTACGTACCGTGCACGATATGCTCTACCATTTTCCACATCGCTACGACGACTTCACCTCGCAGCGATCGATTGCCGACCTGCAGATCGGCGCCACTGAAACGGTTATCGGTGAGATCAGCGATCTGCGCACCTTCGGTATGCGCAGCGGCGGCAGTGGGATCGAGATCCTGATCAGCGACGACAGCAGTTCGATCAAGCTGGTCTTCTTTCGCCAACCATGGCTCAGTAAACAGCTCAAACCCGGCATGAAACTGGTGGTCAGCGGTAAGGTCGATGCCCACCTCGGCATACGCCAGATGACCGCACCTGACTGGCAGCTCCATACCGACGACGAGCTGGTGCATGTCGGCCGGCTGGTACCGGTTCATCCACTGACCAAAGGGTTGATCGAACGTAGTGCGCGTACGCTGATCAAGCAGGTCGTGGATCGTGCCACACCACTGGTGATCGATCATCTGCCGGCAGCAGTATGTGAGCGTGCCGGGCTTATGCCGCTGGCCGAGGCCCTGGCACAGATCCACTTTCCCGCCGACAAAGCGACCCTCGAACGGGCGCGGCGGCGGCTGGCGTTCGACGAGTTCCTCTTCATTCAGCTTGGCGTGCTGCAACGCAAAGTGCTCTGGCAGGCCGAACGCGGCGAGCCAATCGAGTTCAAGAGTCATGTTCACGAAGAGTTCCTCACGCGGCTGCCGTTCGACATGACCGGGGCGCAGGTGCGGGCAATCGAAGAGCTCATGCACGACATGGCCCGGCCAGTGCCCATGGCCCGCCTGCTGCAAGGGGATGTTGGGAGCGGTAAGACAGCCGTTGCCGCAGCAACGGCCATCCAGGCGATCGCCAATGGCTTCCAGGCGGCGCTCATGGCACCGACCGAAATTCTGGCGGAACAGCACTATCGCGGCCTGAGAGCCCTGCTCGGCAAGGTGCATGTGCGGCATGACCCACCCGTTGCCGGCAACGCAGCAGAGGCCGCCCATCACGAGCGTATCGCCGAGATCAAGCGCCTGCTCGGCATGGCATTCGATGACGAACTCGATGGCCAGGGGGCGCGAGTTGCACTGCTGACCGGCAGCCTGGGGGCCAAAGCACGGCGGAAGGTTCTCGAAGGGCTCGCTGAGGGCGATATCGACCTGGTGGTCGGTACACATGCACTAATTACCGAGACAGTGCAGTATGCCCGGCTCGGCCTGGTGATTGTTGATGAACAGCACCGCTTTGGTGTCGAACAACGCCAGCGCCTGAAGGAGAAGGGGTTTAATCCGCACATGCTGGTGATGACCGCCACCCCGATACCGCGCACCCTGACTCTCACGATCTATGGCGACCTCGACACTTCGGTGCTTGATGAGCTGCCACCCGGCCGGCAAGAGATCCGCACCCGCTGGATCGCTTCGGTCGAGCGCGATAAGGCGTACAAACACATGCGGCGCGAAATCGGGCGTGGACGCCAGGCCTTCGTGATCTGCCCACTGGTAGAAGAGAGCGAAAAAGTGGATCTGCCTTCGGCCGAAGAGATGTACGACAAGCTCTCGTCGTCGATCTTCCCCGATCTGCGGGTCGCGCTGATCCACGGCAAAATGCTGCCACGCGACAAAGATGCCATCATGGTGGCGTTCCGCAATCACGAGTACGACATCCTGGTTGCCACAGCGGTGATCGAGGTGGGTATTGATGTGCCGAATGCGACCACCATCCTGATCGAGGGTGCCGATCGCTTCGGCCTGGCCCAGCTGCACCAGTTCCGCGGCCGGGTTGGGCGCGGCATTCACCAGAGCTACTGCATCCTGGTAAGTGACCGCGATAACGAGGTGACGAAGCAGCGCCTTGAGGCGATGGAACAGACCCGCGACGGCTTCAAACTGGCTGAGATCGACCTGCAACTGCGCGTCCCCGGAGAATTCTTCGGCACGCGTCAGAGTGGCACCCCCGACCTTAAGATTGCCCAGCTTGCCGACACCCGCCTGTTGCATGCCGCCAACCGCGAAGCACAGCTGATCCTTGCCGATGATCCACAGCTTGCCAAACCAGAACACGCACGCCTGAAGGCCCATGTCGAGAACTTCTGGTCGGAATCGACCAAGGCCGGCTAGCACTCAGCACCCAGCCAGATCTTACAGCGCCCCGATCAATGCAACAGCCGCTTCGATCCCACGCTCACTGCGCAGTTTCTGCCCGAGTGCCGCCGCCCCTGCCTTAAGTTCAGCCGTATCGACAGCAACCCGCATGGCTGCCGCCAGCCGCTGTGCGGTAAGTGCATGGTAGGGCAGTGGTGGTGGCCCGGCACCAAGCCGTGCTGTTCGTTCGCCCCAGAACGGCTGATCAAATGCGAACGGTACCACCAGTGAGGGCACCCCCGAACGTAGTGCAAAGCCGGTGGTGCCCGAACCGCCATGATGCACAACGGCTGCCATCTGCGGGAAGAGCCAGCCATACGGCGCATATTCGATCGGAAAGATCTGCGGCGGGAGTGCACCGCCGAGCCCGGCCCAGCCGGCGTGGAGAATAGCACGCACACCACTATGTTGCACTGCTTCCACCACAAGAGCGGTGATACGTGCCGGATCGGCAACCGGCATGCTACCGAAGCCGATAAAGACCGGCGGTGGCCCGGCGGCGAGAAACTGCCGCAACGCCGGCGGCGGTTCCCATACCGGATCTTCCGGATACCACCAGCCGGTCAGATGGATCTGATCGCCCCAATCGGGTGGGCGCGGCACGACGTGCTCGCTGAAACCGCAGATAAACGGCACCCGCCGCCGGTAGAGTTCGTCGAAATGCCCCCGGAGCGGTAGCGATGCCAGGCCCCAGGTACGTGTACGCAGTCGATTAATGGCGCGGCGGAAGATCTGCCAGCCGATCTGTTCGCCAACCCGATAGGTGAATCGGTTGTAGCCCGGCAGCCAACTGAGCGCCGATGGAAAGCCAAGTAGTGGCCGGTAGCGGGTACGCATCAGCGGAATCACCGCGACAACCGCCCACGGAATGCCGAGATGTTCGGCGAGGTCGCCACCGAAGAGGTACGAAGGGATCTGGTTCAGGATCAGGTCGGTGTCGCCAAGCGCTGCGATTGCGGCCGGCAGATCGCGGGTGAGCGTGCCGTACGAACGGGCCAGTGCCCGGATCGCATCGATCGGCGAACGGCCGAAGAGCCGATCACCGTGTGCCGCCGCACGCAAGAGTGCCTCGGCATCGCCGGGAAGCGCGGCGAAGGCCAGCCCCGCACCGTGTATCAGCGGGGCAAAGGCGCTAAACGTGGCAATACACACCGAGTTGCCGGCATGCTGTAACGCCTTGCCGAGCGGGATGAACGGCTGCACATCGCCACGTGATCCAAGTGCCAGGATTGTAATTCGTCGCCCCATGCCGATTCCTCTGTTGTATCAGGGAATTATAGCCGGCAGGATCTGCTCGACAATCAGCGTATGAATGCCGGCGCGCTGTGGCTCTTCCTGATCCGGCGACGGAAGCTCGGCCGTTGTGACGATGATCATGTTCAGGCGCGGCAGGATGAGCACACTCTGGCCGGCGTACCCCATCGCGTGCACTCCATTGCTCATCCCGTCGTACCAACTGTCTTCCCACAACCACCAGTGATAACCATAGAACGCGATCCGCTCGACCTGCCCGGTCGGCACGTAATATGCTTCGCCCTGCGGCATTGTCGACTCACGCACCCAGTCGGCTGGCACGAGTTGTCGTCCTTCCCATTTGCCGCCATGCAGATAGAGCAGGCCGAGCTTTGCCATATCGCGCGGGGTGAGGCTGAGATTCTGGCCGCCGATCGTCGTGCCGGCACCATCGGTCAGCCACTGGTAGTTGCTGATCCCCAGCGGTGCGAAGAGATGCTCCTTGGCGAAGGTGTGCAGTGGTGTGCCGGTGGCCTGCTGCATCACCGCCGAGATGAGCTGTGTGTCGAGCGTGCTGTAGTTCCAGGCCTCGCCGGGTGTGAATGCCATTGGGAAGCTCAACGCAACCTGGGTCGTATCCTGCTCAAGCAGTTCCGGGCCGCCGTATTCGCCGCTGTCCAGCTTCATCTCATCATATTCGATACCCGAGCGCATCATAAGCAGGTGGCGCAGGGTGATCGCTCGCTTATCGGGGTAGGCGCCGGCGGCGAAATAGGTGGGTAACAGGTCGGGGAGGGTCGTGTCCAGATCGGGCAGTTTGCCCTGCGCCCGCGCGATCCCGACGAGCGCCGATGTCCAGCTCTTCGTGACCGATGCGACATCATGCAGTGTGTCGGCGCGGTGGTCGTTAGCGTAGTATTCATACACGATATAGCCGTTGCGAACTATCACCAGGCCGTCGAGGTATGGTAGCGCGGCGGCGGCGGCATCGAGGGCAGCAAGGCGCGTGGAATCGATGCCGTGCGCGGCCGGCGCGGCACTGCGCCAGCCGGCTGTCGGCCAGTACGCTGGTGGCGCAGGCGCGGCGGGTGCGTTTGCACAGGCGGCCAGAACGAGCGTCAGTATACCGAGGAGCAAGAGTGAGCGGAAGATTGCCATGAGTACACCTTCTGGTTACGGCCGCGTCAGCATCGGCAAATGTAGTTCTTTAATATCTGGTATGCCGAATGGACCAAGTGCAGGAAACAGCAGCACCTTGAACTCCTGCGGTGTGCTGTTGCGTTCACCGTCGTTCACAATCAGCTCAAACGTGAGGGTTGTCAGCTCGCTGACCGGGTCGGCATCGAAACTGGCCAGCGCCTGATTGGCATCCTTCAGCTGCACCGGTGGGCCGGCAATCTGCTTCCAAATATAACTCAATGTACCACCCTCCGGATCAATGCTGTCTGTCGCATCAAGATAGAAGGTCTGTCGGCGGGCCGGCCAGTAGGGGATCGGCATACCGGCCGCGCCGAGCGGCGGCTGGTTCACGGCCATCGGTGCTGAGCCAAAATAGGTGATGAGCCAGGTAGCCGGCGCATTCGGGTTGGCATTAGCGGGGAAACGTGGGCCAACCGCCCGCGCCTCCGGAGGAGCGAAGTTCACCAGCATGCGCGTACGCCGGGGATCACCACCAAGCAGGCTATCCTCGATATGGAGTTCGGCGCTCCAGTACGTTCCCATGTTGAAGACCCGTGCCCGATATCCCGGCTGCGGCTCGGTGCGCAACGCCAGCACACCGCCGTCGGCAACCAGCTGGGCGATCTCCCCATCGTCACGCACGATCAGGCCGATATCGCCCGCCTGTGCGGTTAAGCCGCCGGATGCATCTGGATCAAAATACAGCCCGACCTGAGCGACATATGATGCGTTGGAGGCGTTCATCCCCGTAAAACAGGCGTAGACGCCGCTGCTGGTGTGCACCAACCAGGCTCGCTGTGTACCGGGGGTTCCACCACTGTTGTACGGCCGAATCACAAGCGCCTTGTCGTACACGGCATCGCCACAGAACCCATCGAGCACCGGTGGGGCAAGGGTGGGGATGAGTAGCGGATTGATTGTAAAGGTCACGCTTGTGCTACTGCTCGCACCAACACTATCGGTGGCGCTGAGTACCAATGTATACTCCCCTGGTTCAAGGCCGGTCAGTGTCAGATCCGGCCCAGTGGCCTGCAGGTTGATTGGCCCGCTCAACGTCCAGTGCTGGGTGAGTACCCCATCTTCGAGATCAAACGAGACGCCATACACCTTCAATACCGCACCAGGCATATAGTGCTGCCCACTGACAATGCCGCTCAGTTGCACCACCGGCGCCGTATTCGGAATCTGAACCGGCATACCCGGCGAGACACCGATTCGGGCACCATCGCTCGTCAGCACACGAAACTGTGCCTTCGGGCCGCCGGCCAACCCGATCGTGCTCAGGGTCACCTGCGAGGCCTGGGCACCCACCAGGACACTCAGCCAGGTGATGCCATCATGGCTGTACTGCACCGTGGTGCGCAACTGATCGCCATCGGCATCACTGGCGTTCCAGCTGAGGGTCACCATACCCCGCTGTGTATCGAGTTGTGGTGCATTCAGGCGCACGGTTGGCGCATTCGTGCTCAGCTGACGTCTGTCAAGCACACGCCTGCCAGAAACAAGTTCGATCCGGGTGGTGCCGTCAACAACCGGCACATAGCTGATAAAACCCTTGCCATGCCCTATCGTGTGGCGGCTGCTGGCATGCAGTGTCAGGGGATGTTCCGCCAGGAGTACGCCAGTAGAATCGCGCAGGTGGATCACGAGATTGCTTGTGGCCGATGTTGCATGCGCCGTCAATAACGCATCACGACCACGCGGCGTGGCTGATTCCGGCAATAGCTGTACCATATTCAACCTGCCGCGTGTGGCACCATCCGAGATCTGCCCCTGTATTACAAGGCGGGCTCCACCGGCAGCAACCTGCGACGTACTCGCGGCAGCGCTTTTGTGCGATCCCTTTAAGATGCGGTCAAGTATCTTCTGCCAGAAGAACGGCGATACCCAACGTGGGCGCTTGTAGCCCATGAGATCGGAAGCCGCCGCCGGTGCGATAACGGCCAGAAAGCGATCTTCGGGGAAGTAAGCTTTATCCAGGCTGATCTTGTCGAAGCCGAAATGAGTTCCACGGGCGCTGGTATTGCTGTGGCTGATCTGACAGATCGGGTATGGGTATTCTGTCTCGAAATCATCCTGACCCTTCCAATCTTCCGGATCATGGGCGCACTCCACATGCTTGCGCCCATAGTTGTGACCCAGCTCGTGGGCCAGGATCGTACCGCCTCCTGGTTTGTTCCAGAGTGAATTGGCATCAGAGCTTGTCTTGAACAACAGAACATTTCCATGCATTCGAGCTATGCCCCCCCATTCCCAGTTCGCATACGGGCTGATCATTCCGGCATAGAATGTTTCGGTACAGCCATCGGGATGATC
Source organism: uncultured Chloroflexota bacterium (assembly GCA_937859575.1). Taxonomy (GTDB): domain Bacteria; phylum Chloroflexota; class Chloroflexia; order Chloroflexales; family Roseiflexaceae; genus CALLZL01. The sequence goes on along the minus strand of CALLZL010000320.1, from coordinate 4,602 downwards.
GGATCCCAGCCATATCCACTCCAGTAAATTAAGAATATAGCCATCGTCCTCATTGAGATGGAATGGATCACCACTATCACTGAGGGTAATCGGTGAGGTGAAGACCTTCAGGTTAGAAACCGGCAGATAGCTTCTGGCGCGATCCAGGATGTTGGGAATATTATGCGGAAAGATTTTGGGTGTCGGGGCACCCGTGGCACTCACGCGGATCAGCACCAGGCATGGCGTATCGGGTTGCACAATATCCAGAATGGTGCTGCTATCGTTTGGGCTGATCGGGAAGCGATTATCATTGCCCGTATTGAGCCCGCTCTCGGCAATCAGGCCATCGTGGTTGACTTCGAGCTCCAAGCGTAGCTTGGACAATCCCGTGACCCCTACCGATACCCAGTTCAGGGGCAGGCTGAAGAGATAGGAGCGATCCGGATCGGCACGCAACACGGCCAGATCGGCGACGGTATCGATCAGCGGCTCGTTGAGCGGTGCAAGACTCCCAAGATACGTTCCGTCGCGCCAGGCATTCAGCCGGGCCGATGGGCGCACGTCGCTCAGCGGAGTGGTATTGACCGTCACATACGCATAGCCGCGCACCAATGTTTCACGCTCCGCGATCAGGGTGACATCGTTATACAGACTCTGCACGGATTGCACTGCCTCCAGCCCGATCGCGGCAATATTGAGCAGTTGCCCCTGTGCGTCAACAGGGATCGACCGGATCGTTGGTGGAATCGTTTCGGGATCAAGGTAATAGAGCCGGAGACCATCGCTACGCAGGTTGATCCCACCGGGGCCGTTGAGCGTATCAACGATTGTTTGCCATTCGTTGACGCCCCAGCTGGTTGAATCGAGTGCGCGCCGCTTGATGCGATAGGTGGTGGTGCAACCCCCACCGACCACACAGGCCTCCTCGCGTTCGCTCAGATAGATCTGCCGTTGATTATTCAGGCTCGCCGGCGGCACCGGATCGACCGCAACCGCCTGAACCTGTCGCCCGACCGGTGCAGCATACAGCACATCGGTCTGTCCATCGAACAGGTCGATCCGCAGCAGCGCATTACTCCGTGCGGCAAGTACATAGCTACGGCCGGTACCAAGCGCCACGAACCCGGTGAAGGCGAGCGCTCCATCGTAGAAGGAGCCATTTGCCAGGGTTAACACCGCCCCAAATGGTGGATTCGTCGCCGCACGCCAACGGTACATTCCTGCGTCGGTACGCCACACCAGGGCATCTTCGACGGTATTGCCATTGCGCAGACGCAGGCTCTTAAGCCAGGTGATCTCACCTGCCCCACCGGTCATCGAGAGTGGTGGTTCGCTGCCATCGGCCTTCATGCGATAAATGACACTCGCATCGGTGGCCGGGAAATAGCTCGACCAGTAGAGGTAGCCATCGCGCAGATCAAGGCCGGCCCGGCTCGTAACCGGATCAGCCGCAGCAAAGACTGTGGGCGGTGTTTGTGCATCGGCAACTGCAAGCTTGCGTACGAGGCGCGTGCCGTTCGTACCGCCAAAATAGTAGAAGAAATAGTCGTCGCGTACCACATCCGGGCGTGTAACCGGTACCACATCGCAAGCTGAAGGCTGCACGATCTGAGTGGTCGTCGCGATACTCACCAGGCGGCGCGCAATCTGAGCTTGATCCTGCAGTGGGCCACTACACAGGCTATGCCCCCAGTACGAAAGCTTATTCTCGACTAGGTCAAAGGCATTGATCCCAGCCGCACTCACAACGACCGATGTCGTTTGCGCTATTGCCGGTGTGGCGGTCTCGGGCAGCAGCGTCGGCAGTGTGCTCATAAGAAGCGATATGCTCAGAAGTATGGCCAACGGCATACGGCCGGGCCGGATCAGGCTGTGGTTGTTCATGGCTCGTTCCCTCTCTGAAGCGTAGATGCAGAATACCGCACGCCATACACCAGGATCGTTACGGTAAGCGTTACGGTGCAGGCATACCAACGCATGCGGGGGAAACGATCTCCGGTGATCTTGCGCATGCCGTACCAGTTTGCTATACTCCAGCGTACTGTCGCGGGGGCCTACCCCCGGTTTGGGCACTGCCCCACGAAAGAAAAGGTATGTCAACCCGGAAGTCTGCCTGGAACAAACGCTGGGTTCCTCGTGAGCAGCCACCTGCTGCCTTCCTTTCCGCCACGACTGATCACACACCACTGATCGCCACCCTGCTGTACCAGGTCGGCCTGAACGACACCACCAGCATTGCGCAGTTCTTCTCGGCCGACATTCGCACCGACCTGCACGACCCAATGCTGTTACATGGCATGCGGGATGCAACGCAGCGGATCGCCACAGCAATCACCAACCGTGAGTCAATTGCCGTGTATGGTGATTTCGACACCGACGGTGTTACTGCGGTAACGCTGCTAATGCAGGCGATCGGCGCAATGGGCGGCGAGATCCAGCCGTATATCCCCAACCGTGCCCGTGATGGGTACGGCCTGAATGCGCAGGCCGTCGAGGCACTCAGGGCGAGTGGCACCGACCTGCTGATTACCGTCGATTGCGGCATCAGTAACGTCGCGGAAGTCGCACTGGCGCGATCGCTCGGCATGGATGTCATTGTGACCGACCATCACACACCACCCGCCACACTGCCCGATGCCAATGCGATTATTAATCCGAAACTCCCCCACTGCAGCTACCCCGACAAACGCCTGGTCGGGGTTGGGATCGCCTATAAACTGGTGCAGGCACTGGTACGCAGCGGCATGGATCTGCCGTTACGCGGCCGTGATCTGCTCGATGTCGTGGCACTCGGCACTGTCGCCGACATGGGCCCGCTACTCGGTGAGAATCGCGTGCTGGTGAAAGCCGGCCTCGATGCGATCAATCAGACCGAGCGCCCGGGCGTGAAGGCGCTGATCAGCGCGGCGCGGCTGCGGCAGGGGCGTGTCACCGCCACCGATATCGGCTATAGCCTTGGGCCACGCCTGAATGCTGCCGGCCGTATCGAAGACGCAACCCTTGCCTATCGATTGCTGCTGGCCGAATCGCCACAAGTTGCCGAACAACTGGCCGAACAGCTGAATCAACTCAATCAGCAGCGCCAGGAGCTTAGCCAGCAGGTACAGGAGGCGGCACGCGAACAGATTATCGCCAGTGGAAAAGCCAAACAGCGCGTGATTGTCATGGCGGATGAGCAGTTCTCGGCCGGAGTCGTCGGGCTGATCGCCGCCCGATTGGCCGAAGAATTCATGCGGCCGACCCTGCTGATCGAACGCGGCCGCCAGCTATCACGCGGCTCGGCACGCTCGCTGCCGGGGTTCAGTATCATCGATGCCCTGCAATCATGTGCCGATCTGCTCCGGCGCTTTGGCGGCCATTCCGCCGCCGCCGGCTTTTCGATCCCGACCGATCGAATCGACGAACTCGAAGCGCGCCTGCTGGTATATGCCGGGCACCATCTGCCCGACACGGCTCTCGAGCCGATGATTGAATATAACGCTGAGGTTGGCTTCGACGAGCTGACTCCCGCACTCCACCGCGAGATCACCCGCCTGGAACCGTTCGGCCAGGCCAACCCTCAGCCAATCTTCATGACCGGCCGGGTGCATGTGGTGGCCGCCCGCACGGTAGGCAGCGACAACAAACATCTGAAGTTACAACTCGACAACGGGCAGGGGATACGTTTCGAGGCAATGGCCTTCCGCCTGGGCCACCTGATCGATTACATGAAACCCTCACGAACGATTGATATCCTCTACACCCTTGATATGAATGAATGGAACGGCAGCCGTACACTACAACTCACCATCAAAGATCTGCGTAGTCCACAACGGTGAGCGGGATCGGGGAGAAAGAAACGTGCGATGCACGAGCATCCGCTCTGGCAAACCAGCGGGCCGGTACGGGCTGCCCCGATCATACAGGTGCTTGACATGCGCCTGATCTTGATCCTGCTGTTGGCGCTTGTCGCCGGGGTGCTGGCGTACCAGGCACCCCCGGCCGTCACACTTCCGATCGGCTGGATCGGCGATCGTCTCTTCATCGATGCCGGCGAGGGGCAGGCGGCAGCCGAAGCCCGCCGCTTCTACGGCGATGAACTGACCGCCGCGGCGCCGTCGGGCCGTAGCCGCTGGACACGAAGCGGTGCATTGTTCAGCCTGCCCGGCATCGGTAGCGGCGATCTGCTGTTGACGATCCGGGCGCAGGGGTGGCCCGTCGATGTGCGCGAGCGAGCAGGCGAACAACCGCTGGTTACGCTGCTCGTCGATCACCAAGTTGTCGGTTCCTTTACCCCTACTCCGCTATGGCAGACCTATACCTTCACCATCCCGGCCGCCGCCCGGCAGCATACCGATCTGCAGCTCGAACTCCAGATCGCCGACACATTCACGGCAACCGAGCGTTACCCCGACCCGCGCCCAAAGGGTATTCGTGTCGATCAGATCGATGTGCGGGCGGCCGGGGCATGGCAGCCCGGCCTGCCACCGGCCGGCGCACTCGCCCTGTTGATACTCAATGCCATGCTCTGGCTGCTGGCACTCGCAGGGCTTAGCCGCCGGCCCAATATGGCATTTGCAGTGGCAGTACTGGTCATCGCTGCTACTGCGATCGCCCTGACACTGGTGCGTGTCTGGGTCG
>CALLZL010000319.1 GCA_937859575.1 uncultured Chloroflexota bacterium | reverse complement strand
GACGCCCGCGCTCCCAGGATGCGGATGGTTCAATGTTTCTGCACTTCGCTATAGTATTACGAGATGCTGCCTCCTCCACTCGCGCCAGGTTCCCGGGTGCCACTGCGGTATTTCGATTTTACCGTCCCGGTGCGGGGGCGATACCGACCAGCAGTACCAGCCGCTGATCGCCACGGTTGATCACCCCATGCGGCGCGTCGGCCGGCGCCCAGATCGTCATGCCGGCACCGGCTTCCTGTACCTCATTACCCACAGTGAAGTGGCCCGTTCCTTCAACGACAAAGTAGAACTTATCTTGCCCGGCGTGGGTATGGATGTGCTGCTCCTGGCCGGGTTCGAGGCAGTTCAACCCGAGCAGGAGCCGGTCGCTCTGGAACATGGTTGCCTTAAAGAACTTCTCGGGGTTTGCGCCGATGAAGGCGCGATAGTGGGCGAACATGGTCATACAGCACCTCGCAGTTGAGTGGCGGTTGGTTGGGCCGGTACCGATCAAGATCGAGTATCCATGATACCAGGAGATCGCCATGGGCGGTGGGTGACGAAGCGTTTGCGCGACATTGCTATCTCAGCCGATCGACCGATTGATTCAGTGGGTCTCGTATGCTACGGTACAACGGTTCTCTGCCACATGATTCCGCTGTAATCACGCCATAGCAAAGCTATATGCAAGATCTTTTTGCCCAATATCGCCGTTTTCTCGGCCTCTATCTTGCGCCGCAGCGCATGCGTCTGGCCGTACTTGCAGTGTTGATGGGTATCGATCTCGTATTGCAGCTTGGCTTGCCACGGGTTGTGCAGACCTTTATTGACAGTGCGGTAAGCGGTGGAGCGCTCAGTACCCTGATCTGGATCGGTGTGGCCTATCTGGGGGTTGCACTCAGCCAGAACCTGACCCAGGTCGGCTGGCAATATACGGCGCACAATATCGGCCTGATCGCAACAAATCGCATTCGTGCCGATCTGACGCGCCACTGCCTGGCGCTCGATATGGGTTTTCATAACGCTCGCACGCCAGGCGAGATGATCGAACGGATCGATGGCGACGTCACCCGGCTGGAAAACTTCCTGTCGCAATTCGTGGCCAAGGTTATCCTGAACAGCCTGCTGCTGGTCGGCGTGGTGCTGCTGCTGTTTGTGATCGACTGGCGGGTCGGGCTGCCGAGCGCCGTGAGTGTTGTGCTGGCCCTGCTGAGTGCCGGCGCACTGATTGCGCCAACGGCGCGCTATAGTGTCAGAGAACGGCAGGCCAGCGCCGAGCTGGTTGGGCTGTTGGAAGAGCGACTGTCGGGCACCGAAGACATCCGCGCCAATGGGG
>CALLZL010000318.1 GCA_937859575.1 uncultured Chloroflexota bacterium | reverse complement strand
CAACCAACAACCCTACCACGCTCAGTGCCGGAACCAGTGCCAGCCAGATCCCGATGGTCGTACGGGTGCTGTTCACGGCTGAATCCCGATCAGTACATGCTCGCGCCACCCCTCCTCGACCAGTGTCTGATATTCGGCAGCCGAGTCACCGACCAATGATGCCGCCAGATCGGCGGCGGGGGCTGCTGCCGCGCCCAGCCGGGTCTGCGCTGCATCGAGAGCCGCCCGCTGCGCCGGATCGGTCACACGGCTACTATCGATCGCGTAGCCGAGGCCGAAGCCATTTTCTGGCAAAATCTGGGCTGCCTGCAGTTCCGGCTCCAAAATCAGGTTCGCCAGCACTAACGCGGCTGCCTTGTTTGGTGCGTTCCTGGGAATCGCAAGATAGTTAAAATCACCGATCATGTAGTCATCAAACACAAATGCTCGTGCGGTTGCAGGAACCAGCCCTTCAGCAATCAGTGGCCCGGCACCAGCAATTGCCTGTGTAATACTGAAATCAACCTCGCCATTGGCAAACAGGCTATGCAGTTCGTTCTCGTCACGCGGATACGTTTCACCCTGCCGCCACAGGAAGGGCTTCAACTCGTTGAAATAGGCCCACAACTCCGGCGACCAGCGATCCCATGTGGCCTGATCAAATGTCAGCCACTGTGCCGCGTCGCCACTGCGCTCAAACAAGGCCCCCTTGACAAAGCGCGTGCCCTGAAATGCTCCCGGCCCGGGAGCAATATAGGTAAAGCGACCAGGGTGAGCCTTGACCCACTCCAATAATTCGGCGTATGAACGCGGCAATGAATCTTCATCCAGCCGCGCCGAGTCGTAAATCAACTGGAACTGTGCCGACGACCACGGGCTTTCGTACCCCTCGACCGGCGTGCCGAAGTCGAGATAGATCGCCGGATTATCCCAATCGACCAGCTGTGCATTCGGTAATTTGCGCGACCAATCGGGTAGCAGCATGCCGGCCTGCTTGAGTGAGAGGAAGTTCTCGCCATTGATCCAGATCAGATCCACCGCACCCGGATCCACACCGGCCTCCTTCTCGCTCAGCACCTGATTGACGGCATCTACCGTATCGGCCAGAGGTACGCGGTTAAGTGTAATACCATACTGCTCTGCAAGCCGTGTGCCGTAGAATTCATCAACAAAGCGATTGATGCTCTCCGATCCGCCCCACAGATACCAGTTAATCGTCTGGCCGCGTGCCATGGCGACAATACTCTCCCAATTATCCGGATCCAGATCAGCCGCAGCGGGCAGAGCCGGTTCAGCCACCTGCGGGGTAG
>CALLZL010000317.1 GCA_937859575.1 uncultured Chloroflexota bacterium | reverse complement strand
CCGGTGACGGTCGGGCCGCCGACACTGCTGGCATCAAGCAGCCCGAGCGGGATCTGATAATCGATAAAATATTCGGTGCAGCTCGATGTGCGCGAAAGCTGGATCGAGCGAGTCGAACCATAATCCCACACCGTTTCGCTGCTGCCATTAGGCCAGGTAGCGGTTGGGTTCAGCGAACTCTGGAAGTTGAGCAGGCGATTGGTGCCCTGATCGACGAAGGCGGTCGGGTTGTGCGCCAGGGCGAAGATCGACGGATTGCCGATATAGTCGATCGACTGGCTGCGGGTCGTGCCGTAGATACCGAGCAGGCGGTCGATCGACGCCGATGGGCTACCGCTGGAGCCGTCGAGATGCACGGCAAAATCGCGATAGCCATCGCCATTAATATCGATCAGAACCGTCCAGAGTGCTGAATTCCAGGGATCGGTGCTGCTGAACGAACCGGCCGACGGGCCGGTGGCATAGGTATTGCCGATCTGCTCGGTGCGCCAGCGGAAGAACGCGGTCTGGTTGGCGGCATCAAAGGCATAATAGACACTCGGCAGATCGCGGTCGATACAGCTTGAGCTGATATTGACATAGTTCTGCGGGCGGGTGCCGCCATTTGATGGGTCGATATTACGCGGGTCGTTGATCGTCTCTTGCAGGCTGGTATACGAGATCCAGTTCGCATCAGCCGGCCAGGCCACGGGTGGGAAGTGCACAGCTGCCCCACTGCCACCATTCCAGATCGGCGGGTATGGATCAGCATACACCGGAATAACCATACTACTGATCACGATCAAGAGGGTCAACACGGCAACACTCCCGGTGAGGCGGGATGTCAGCCGGCGAACGGGGGAAGCAGCGGAGTTGCGCACCATACAGCACCTGTGGCTAGCGAATCGCAGACGGATTCATCAAAATAATCTTAACTATCGTAACTCAGTCTCACAGACGGAATGGTAACGTTTTTTATACAATTTTGTGATCATTTCACTACCAGGATACTCTGTCGTATTCCAAAACCCCACACCAAAAAAAAGCGGTTCGAGCATGGTTTTGTCATGCTCGAACCGCCTCAAGTACCGTCATGGTAGCTTCACATCCAGCGGGTTGCACATTTCACGATGCTGCTCTCAGATCATACTCTTCATATGCCGCAAAGCGCGTGAAGCCAAGGCGTTCGTAGGCGGCGATCGCACTCTGATTATCGGCGCGGACATTCAGGCCGATCTGGTCGACGGTGTGGCGTAATTCGTGACACAACCGGGCTGTCACGGCGGTCGCGATGCCGTGGCCGCGGGCCATCGGGTGGGTGGTGATATTGCCGAGCACGGCCAGGCGGCGCGACGGGGCATAGACATGGATGCCGGCAACGCAGACCAGCCGGCCATCAAGGCGTTTGCCGTAGTACTGGCCGGTTTCGAGCATGCGCGGGTCGAACCAGTTGCCGGGGTATGCTTCGGCGAAGAGGGTTTCGATCTCGGAGCGATCGGCCGGTGTCAGGGGCAGCGTGCCGCTGGTATCAATCGCCGCCAGGCGTATGAGATCAGTGAGTGCCATTTTCAGGTAATGACCATGCGACTCAAGGGTGTAGGCCGGTGCCAGCGCATCGGCAACGCCGGGCGAAAAGTGACCGTAGATATGGCGTGGCAGCAGATGCGTTACGGCAGCAAGCAGCCTGCGCATACGATCGGGCCGGCGCGTCAGCGCATGGATCACCAGCAGATCGCCCGGATCGTAGGTCAGGATCAGCTCCTGCAAGGTTCCTGCGTCGATCAGGCCATACCAGCCGGTACGCGGCCAGAAGAAGTCGTCGAGATCGCCGATGGCATACATATGCAGCAGTGGATCGTGCTGGAGAAAACCCGCGATGGTGTCGCGGTCGTGCAGATGGATATATTCCGACATGACGGCTCCAATAATACGGTTGCTTGCAGGGCGTGTAGAACGGCTGCGGGCTATGCCCCGGGCCCTGAGGCCGCTTCGAACATACTTGCGGTTTATGTTCCTGGTATACTATACTACGCTACGCAAGATATTTCGGGCAATCTCATCATCTGGCGGTGCGGCTCTGCGCAATCGCACACTGTTTGGATGCGTCAATCGCTATGCCTGATTTCAGCTATACCGCAATAACCGAACCCGAACGCTTCGACGAGCGCCTGAGGCATGTACCACTGTCGCCGGGGGTGTACCTGTGGAAGGACAGCGACGGCAAGATTCTGTATGTGGGCAAGAGCAAAGTGCTGCGTGATCGCATGCGTTCGTACTTTGGTGCGCCACGCGGCCTGAGCTCGAAAACGCGCCGGCTGGTTGCGCAGATCGCCGATTTCGAAATCATCGTGACCGGCACCGAGCTTGAGGCGCTACTGCTCGAAATGAACCTGATCAAGCAGCACCGGCCACGCTATAACGTGCTGCTGAAGGATGACAAGAGCTACCCGTATATCAAGGTGACGCTCAACGAAAGCTGGCCACGGGTCTTTACGACGCGCAAGTTCGTTGATGACGGTGCGCGCTATTTCGGCCCGTATTCGAATGCCGGTGCGGTCTACCGCACCCTCGATCAGCTCAACAAGCTGTTTGCCTTCCGGCCACCCGGCCGCTGCCCCGACGAGAAGTTCCAACGGCATCGCAAACTGGGCAAGCCGTGTATGTACTACGACATCAAACGCTGCCTGGGGCCATGTGTACCAGGGCTGGTCGAGCGCGATGAATACCGGGCGGCGATCGAAGCAGCATGTCGTTTTCTTGAAGGCAAGACCGAGCAGGTGGTGCGTGATCTGCGGCGGCGTATGGAGCATGCCGCCGAAGAGCTAGAGTTTGAGCGTGCCGCGTATCTACGCGATCGGATCGGCGATATCGAGAAAATCAGCGAACGCCAGCGGGTTTTGCGCACCGTCGAGACCGACCAGGATGTGATCGCACTGGCACGCGAAGACGGCTCGGCGGTGGTACAGGTGTTTTATATTCGCGGCGGCAAGCTGATCGGTGCCGAGCCGTTCACACTACAGAACACCGAGGAAGAGGAAGTCCAGCAGGTCATTAGATCGTTCGTGACCCAGTTTTACGAAAGTGCCGCCGAGATCCCACCCAACCTGTTGCTCGCCGAGCATGTCGAAGAGCCGATCATTATTGAGCAGTGGCTCTCGCAGAAGGGCGGCCACAAGGTTGAGATCACGGTACCACGGCGTGGTGAAAAGCGCCAGCTCGTCGAGATGGCAGCCCAGAATGCACGGCGCAAACTCGATGAACTGCGGCTACAGTGGCTCAATAGTGAGCAGCGTGCGGTGGCCGGGCTCAGCGAACTGCGCGACCTGCTCGGGTTAAGTGGCCTGCCGGGCGTAATCGAATGTTATGATGTCTCGAATACCCAGGGCACCAACACCGTCGGCGCGATGGTGGTATTCGAGCGGGGTGAAGCAAAAAAATCACGCTACCGCAAGTTTCGCATCAAGACCGTCGAGGGTGCCAATGATGTCGCGGCGATCCAGGAAGTGTTGCGTCGCCGTTTGCGGCGTGCCGCCGAGGCGCTTGGCGAAGAAGAGGTCGCGATCGGTCCAGCGGGTGTGGTGAACGAAGCGCCCACCACGGCCGAACAGCCGGCCGAAGCACCGAGCAGCTGGGCCGAGCTGCCGGATCTGATCCTGATCGACGGCGGTATCGGCCAGCTGAATGGGGCATTGGCCGTGCTGCGCGAACTGCGCTTCGAGCATCTGGCGATCGCCGGGGTGGTCAAGGGCGTCAATCGTGATCGCTTCGACCTGCTGCTGCCCGGTGCACACGAACTGATCGTCTTGCAGCGCGACAGTGCGGCCCTGCGCCTGGTGCAGACGATCGACGAAGAGGCGGATCGCTTTGCCAAGGATTATCACCGCACACTGCGCAGCAAATCGGCGATCCGCTCGACCCTGGAAGAGATCCCGGGGATCGGCCCGCGCCGGCGGCAGGCACTGTTGAAGCACTTCGGCTCGCTCGACGGTATTCGAGCGGCGTCGGTTGAAGAGCTTGCCGCTGTGCCCGGCATGACGCGCAAGAGCGCCGAGGAGTTGAAAGGGTTGCTGTGACATGGCGCACGGCACCCAGACACCCGACGATGAGCACTGCGATACGCCGATTGTATAGGCAATGGATGCCGCAACTGCACCGGCGCAGCGCCGGTTGCGCCCTGTTTGTCGTGCTTACAGTGGGGTTGTTTGAGCCGCTGCTCTGTATTCTGCACTGCCATGTGTGGTTGCCGAACATGCTGCATGAACATGCAGCGGCACAACCGCACCAGCATCAGCATCAGCCCGCACTGGCCGCCGATCCGGATCCTACGGGCAAGGCACACCTTCTCTGCCCGATGACCAGTGCCGCATCCACCGGCCATCCCTTCTATATGCCGCCATCGCCGGTGCATGATGCCCTGCTGCTGGCAGCCCTGCTGCTTGTGCAACTGGTTCGGCTCGGCGTTCGGCCATCAGCACCGGCACTGCATCCCCCCCGGATCAGCTTCCCACCGCCGGTTCGACCACCGATCATTTCCCTCTGAACAGCATTCATTGCCTGCACCAGACAACATTATGTGTCGCCAGCATCGCATGCCGCTCTGGAAGTGGCGTGTTGCCCCGGCCTGGGCGGCGCATGCCCGCTGCGTGCGGCATACCAGCATCCAGGTTCATGCATCAAGCGGCATGCAGAAGTATTCAACCGTTCGTAACAATCATGAGAACGGCCATGATTCCTGTATGCGCGCACGATGCATGTTGCCAGTCATCAGCTGTTCTGTCCCTGTCTCAAGAAGAGGAGTATTCCAATGAATCTCACACGCTACCGAGCTATTCTGGCGGTTGTCGTCGTGGCGCTGCTGATGCCGCTCTGGATATCGACGGCACAGGCCCACGGGCGGCTGACCGTCGGCGACTATCAGCTCGTGATCGGGTTTCGTGTCGAGCCGGCCTACCAGGGCGAGCCAAACGGCCTCGACCTGCGGGTCACCAATACGCGCACCAACGAGCCGGTGCTGGGGTTGGCCGAGACCCTGCGCACCGAGATCAGCTATGGCGGAACGACCCGCGAGCTCACTCTGACACCCCGCTTTGGCCAGG
>CALLZL010000316.1 GCA_937859575.1 uncultured Chloroflexota bacterium | reverse complement strand
CGGCGAGGTAACGATACGCTGCGACGGCATGTGGATCCCCATCTGTTCAAGCTTCTTGCTGAACTGCTCGTGGGTCATCGTAGCGTTATTGGTGGCGCAGGCATAGGCGATGCCGCGTGATTCAAACAGGGTGAGCAGATCATTCACACCGGGCAACGGTTGTTTGCCACGGTACAACACACCATCCATATCGAGCAAGACGGCGCGGTAGTCATTCAGGTCGAGCACAGATTCCTCATTCTATTCGTGTCATTACATGCGTTCCGGGGCGCGGATACACAGCAGCGCAAGACCATTGCGTAGCGCTTGGGCCGTTGCCGCCACCAAATGGAGCCGGGCGGCGCGCAGATCGGCGCTCTCGGCTTTACGTACCGGGCAATCGCGATAAAACGCCGAAAGCGCACGTGCCGTCTCGTAGCACCATTCGGCGATCACGAATGGAGCATAGCGCTCGGCGGCTTCGCGCACGGCGCGCGGCAGTTTTGCCAGCTGTTTGATCACGGCTGTTTCGGCGGGATGCCCGAGATGAGCCGGATCATAGGGCGGCAGCGGCGCATCTTCCGGCAACCCCTGATCCTGAAGTGTGCGGCGGATGATCGAGCGGCAGCGGGCATGCATATACTGGATATACGGTGCACTATTGCCTTCGAGCGCCAGCATACGATCCCAATCGAGCCGGATGTCGCGCCGTGGATCCTGATACAGATCATTGTAGATCACCGCTCCAACCCCAACCGCTTCTGCAATTGCATCGCGCTCGGCCTGCGGCAGATCCGGGCTGGCCTGATCGACAACCGCCAGTGCCCTGGCATGCGCCTCATCGAGCAACTGTTCGAGATAGACCATATTACCGCGGCGGGTTGAAAGCGCCTGACCATTCTGATCGAAGACGGTGCCGAACTTCACATGAATCAGCTCGGTCGTCTCGACCATGCCGAGCGCCCGCACCAGTGCAAAGAGCTGGCGCAGATGCAATTCCTGCGGAATACCCAGCACATAAATAATCTTATGCGGGGTAAATTCCGCCATGCGGAACTGGATGGTCGCTACGTCACGCGTCATATAGAGCGTGCCGCCATCGGTGCGCTGCAGCAGAAAGGTCGGCATGTTTGGTTCGAGTTCATCAACGACCACCGCACCAGCTTCATCGCGGTAGGCAACCCCTTTTGTCAGGGCCATATCGATGACACCGGTCATCATCGATTCATAGAAACTTTCGCCATAGGCGTAGTCGATCTGCACCCCGAGGCGCCGATAGAGCCGTTCATTGACCTGCAGTGTCAGGTCGATTGTCCGTTGCCAGAGCTCGCGTGCCTGCGGATCGCCCTGTTCGAGGCGCAGCGACCACGCACGGGCTTCGTCGTCGCGGTTGGGTTCCGCCGCACGTTGCTGGAGTTCTGCGATCCACTCGCGCCGTTCAAGCGCCTCGGCGTCGCCATCGGCAAGCCTGCGTACCCAGCGTTCGGCCTCTTCGCGCTGCTCGACATCCTGCTTCATCAGGGCGCTGTAGCGCGTATAGAGTTCTTCAAACTGAGCCAGAGCCGCTTCACCTTCGGCAGTCGGCTCACCGAACTGCATGACTGCGGCGATAATCGCACCAAACTGCTTGCCCCAATCGCCGAGGTGATTATCACCAACCACCCGATACCCGGCAGCCCGCAGGATATTGACAATACTCTGACCGATGATCGTCGAGCGTATATGGCCGACATGCATCCGTTTGGCGATATTAGGCGCTGAATAATCGACCACAACCGACTGCCCGTGGCCGCGATCATCGTGGCCGTAGCCATCACCGAGTTGTTCGACCTCGGCTAGCACGGCAGCCGTCAGGCGTACCGGATCAAGGGTAAAGTTGAGAAACGGCCCGGCAGCGGCTACACCACTGATCAGACTATCGGCGGCTGGTTGAACTTTTGCTGCAAGCTGCTGCGCCAGTTGGGGTGCCGGCATCCCGCGTTCGCGGGCAGCCCGAAAGATCGGCAAGGCCAGATCGGCCGGAATATTCGGCTTTGGAGCGACGAGTTCGATCAGTGCGTCGGGAATATCGCCGGTGGCGCTGATCGCCGCACGCACCTGTTGCTCGAATTGATCGAGACTATACTGCATGATGTTCCTCTATACCATTGACATGCGTGTGATGTATCGCATAGCTGCGCATTCCAACGCAGTATACCCGTTATAGAGTGCATGCGCAACGTGCCCAAACCGCTCGGCATGCCATGCCGAGGGGCCGCGCATCTTGCGCACATGCGGGCGGGATGCCTGCGCTCCCGGGATGCGGATGGCTCAAGATTGCTGCACCTAGCTAGAGCTTTGCATGCACATGAACAGAATGTTATAATGCCGCTGATTACCCCATGTGGTAGAAAACAGTGTATGACGCAGGCAACACCGACATCAACGCCCGTTCTCCAGGGGCGCTACCGGGTGGACGCACGGCTCGGCGTCGGGCGGCTCGCTGTAGTATATCGCGGCTTCGACGAGCGGCTACAGCGGATCGTACTGGTACATCTGTTACGCAAAGAGCTCGTTGAGCAGGAGACGCTGCGTCAACGATTTCTGCGTGAAGCACAGTATAGTGCCCAGCGAGCACATCCTTCGCTGCTCGATATCTACGACAGTGGCGAACTGGCCGGCAGGCCGTACTATATTTCGGAATATGTTGATGGTCAGGCGGGGCCCCCCGCGATCCCCTGCCGCTCTCGCTTGAAGGGGCGCTCCTCTACTTCCGCCAGATCGTTGGGGCCGTGGCTGCATGTCAGGCGGCCGGTGTGCCGCATCCGCCGATCAGTAGCACGCATATCTTGCTGGTTGAAGACGGGCATGTCGAACTGGTCGAGAACTGGCGGGTGCCGCTGGCCGAATTCGGCCTCGACAGTGCCTGTTACCGTGCGCCTGAACGCACCGCCGGCGGCCCGGTGACTCACGCGGCTTCGGTCTATTCACTCGGCTTGCTCTTCCTTGAGCTGCTCAGCGGCAGCCGCGTCATCAACGGCAGTGATCCGCAGGCCGTAGCAGCCGCGCATGTGAACACGCGCATCGCGGCGCTCTCGGCGCTACGCCCGCAGATTGCCACACCCGCGCTCGAACGCTTGATCAGCGAGGCGACCGACCGCGACCCATTAATGCGGCCGCAAGATGCCGCGACGCTGGCCGCGGCGCTCGATGATTTACGTCAGACGATGGCACGCGACTCTCGCCGGTTGCCGGCCCCCCCAGTGCGCCCCCCCTCGCTGCGGCAACGTATTGATCGCGTCACGGGGGCACTGGCGGCACCAAAACGCATTGCCCGGCCGGTTACTCCTGCGGCAACCGAACATCCCGACGAGATCCGGCAGCGACGCCGGTCGCAGGTACCTTCCGATCGGAGACGTGCGCTCTTCGGCCTTGGCATCATGGTAACCCTGTTCACCACGGTGGCCTGTGCGGCATACCTGCTGGCCGGTAGCCTGGCACCACGCCTGATAGGAATCGAGATCCCGCCGTTACCCGATATCGACATTACGATCCCCGAATCCGGTATTGCCCTGCCCGACTGGCTGACCGGGGTTGCCGCAGGGCCGGGCGAGGTACTGGTCGTCACGATCGGCAGTATCGAGGGCTTGAACCTGCGTGATGCGCCCGGCCTACAGACGCAGGTAATCGGGTTATTACCCAATGGAACACGTGTCCGGCGGATCGATGGACCGCAGGTGGTCGATCAAGTGCCATGGCTGCTGGTGCGCGCCCAACTCAACGGCCGTACGGTTGAGGGATGGGTATCGGAACATTTTGTACGTGCACTGGAATGACCGGTGCATGGGATTGAGGAGAAACCCAGATGACGCTCACGTTGCCCGAGAAGGTCATGCAGCGCCTGATCCATGCGCAACGGGTGGTGGTGCTCACCGGTGGTGGGATCGCTTCCGAAAGCGGCTTTCTCTCGTTCAGCGAGGCTCAGCAGGGGAAGTGGGCCGTCTATGATGTGAGCGAACTCGCCACGCCACAGGCATTTGTGCGTAACCCGCGGCTCGTATGGGAATGGTATGATCACCGACGCCGGCTTTCCGATCAACTAAAGCCATCGGCCAGCCATATGGCACTGGTTCAACTCGAAGCCTATTACCCCGAATTTACCCTGATTACACAGACGATCGACAGCCTGCATATGCGTTCGGGGATCCACAACCTGATCGAGATCAACGGCACATTACGGCGCAGCCGCTGTTTCGAGAGCGGTGATATCTTCGAGCAGTGGGAGGACGATGGTGCGGTTCCACCACGCTGTACGCACTGTGGCTCACCGCTGCGACCGGATGTCGTGATGTTCGGCGAAGGCCTGCCGCAGAAGGATCTGCGGCGAGCGCAGCGAGCCATCGAGCAGTGTGATCTGCTGCTGTGTGTCGGTGCCATCGGTGCCATCGAGCCGATTGCGTCGTTCCCGTTCGTAGCCCGGCGTGTCGGAGCAATTGTCGTTTCTATCGCTCCGGAAGACTCGATTTACACCCTGATGGCCGACCATGTCGTTGCAACGGTTCCCGCTGATGTGCTGCCCGAGATTGTCGCGATGATCACTGGCACCACCAATGGGCTGCGTGCCGATACGGTATAAGCAGGATCTGGCTGCGCCAGGAGGTCAGAATGGAACTGCAAGGCGAGCGGGTCAGGATTCGCCCATGGCGGCAAGCGGATGACGATACTGCCGATGAATGGCCGCCGTATAACGATCCGCTGAATGGGATCTGGAACCTGCCACGCCCGTTCAGTACCAGCTCGTTTGGCTGGCCGCCATTCAGCGAGGGTGCCATGCGCCAGAGTTGGGCAGTCGATGAGCGCTACAGCCGGGTGCTGATGGGCCGTATCTCGCTCCGCGATATCGACTCGCAACGCCGGCAGGCACGGCTCGGCATCACACTCGGTGCGCCATTCGTCAGCCGTGGCCTGGGTACCGAGGCACTGGTGCTGTTTCTTGGCTACTATTTCACCGATCTGAGTGGCGGGGTTCCCACCCCCCGGGGCGGGGTTTCCGCCCCCCCACCCCGGGCGGGGGGCCGCTGCCGGGGCCCCCGGGCTTTTTTTGTTGGGGGCGCCGCGG
>CALLZL010000315.1 GCA_937859575.1 uncultured Chloroflexota bacterium | reverse complement strand
TCACGGCTGGCCGTGATGATGGGATGCAGCCGACCGCCTTCGGCGCGCGAGATCGTGGCGATTTTTTGACCTTACTATGGAGCGCGCCTTCAGCGGCGGCTGAACACTGGCCGTTGGGCAGAAGCTTCGTCCGCATCATTCTTTGGGAGATAGTTCATTCGTAACCAGTGGCGCGTGGCCACGGTGTCGAGTATACTAGAGTCGCCGGAAATTGGATTGGTCAGTCCACACGAAATTGTGCTGCGACCGCAGCACAGCGCCGCTCCAAGATACCGACCACATCTGTTTCCGATCGCGAGAACGCATGCTCACGAACGTGTCACGAATGCGGAGGCAATGATGAGTGCAGATACACTTCCTGAGATTCAGTATGTGACCGACGCCACGGGGAAAGCCGTCAGTGTCATTATTCCCATTGATGTATGGCAAGAGATTGTGTCCGAACGCGAGACCGCCTACTTGCTGAAGAGCCCAGCGATGCGCCAGCGATTACTGGAGGCGAAGGAACGGAGCGGTGGCATGTCGTTTGAGGACGTCCGTGCGAACCTTACTCTTTGATCCCGCAGCATTTGAGGACCTCGCATGGTGGGTGCAGTACGACCGCAAAAAAGCCGTACGGATCATCCGCTTGATCCAAGAAACACAAGCCGACCCGTTTGGTGGCATTGGCAAACCTGAACCATTGAAGCATGCATTGACGGGGTGCTGGTCGAAGCGTATTGATCACGAACATCGCCTCGTCTACCAAGTGCTCGATGAAACCATTCGTATCTTGGCCTGCCGGTATCATTACGAGTAATTCGGTACAACGCGCTGATGGTGAACCGTCAGTGGCACACCGACACGCTCTCCAACGCGCACCGGAGGCTCCCAGGAGCCTCAGCCAGCCATAGCTCCAGCTATAGTGCAGGAAATCGCTCTCGTGCCGCTGTGCACAGCTACGTGCTTCACGCTTCTGCCCAACACGCCGCTGATGAGAAACCCTCGTGGTTTCTCTGGTAAAGGGTCACGGCTGGCCGTGATGATGGGATGTAGCCGACCGCCTTCGGCGCGCGAGATCGTGGCTTTTTGGGTAGCATTCTTGCAGCGCGCCGAGCGGTCGGCGGCTAAGCGGCAAACCGTTGGGCCGCATAACCACGCCTTCTCCGTCCAAAGCCTCCTTGACCTTTCATCTGGTGCGTGCTATGCTACTTGTACAATTGTACGAGTACGGAGATTGGTATGCTCTTAGTTGTCGATACCTCGGTTATTCTTGCTGTGGTACTTAATGAACCGACGAAACGTGAACTTGTCCATCTTACAACCGGCGCTGAGCTTGTCGCTCCACTGTCTCTTCACTGGGAAATTGGCAATGCACTTTCTGCCATGATGAAGCGCAAGCGTATTACCCTTGCTGAAGCGCGCCAAGCCCTGCTTGAATATCAGAAGATACCCATTCGTTTTCTCGATGTTCCGCTTGATGATACGGTCTTCGTCGTCGAACAACATCAGATTTACGCGTATGATGCCTATTCCATTGTCTGTGCGCGCCAGCAGTCTTGCGCGCTCATCACCCTCGACGGAGGATTGAAGACGGCTGCTCGCGCCGCCCAGATTAGTTTGGTGGAGGTAACACCATGAAGAGTTATACCTTTTCCGAAGCCCGCCAAAACTTTGCTGCGATTCTTGAGCAGGCCCGCCGCGATGGAGCTGTCCGTATTCAGCGCCGTGATGGGCAAAGTTTTGTCTTGACACCGGAGACACAAAATGCATCACCGCTTGATATTCCTGGTGTCCAGTTAGCTCGGCCAATGTCACGGCAAGAGATTCTCGAAAGCATACAAGAAGGTCGTCGGAGCTACGAGTAAACGCATACCAATGAGCTGCGGCCCAACACGCGCATGCAGTCCGACCGCTTCGCGCGCGAGATCGTGCCTTTTTTGACATTTTCGTATGCGCGCTCGCGGCGGCTGAGCGGCAATCCGTTGGGCCGCCGCTGCCGTTGGATACGTATGTCCGTAGCCACGGGCCGTCAAGCGCATAGCATGATCCACTCACGGCAGCGAGATTACGCGCGGTAGCGTATAATGATGCCGGTTCCATGGTCACGAGGACCACGTACTGGAGTGTTGTATGGGCTTCTTCTTTGCGTGGGATCCCAACAAGGCACACGCCAACGAGCAGAATCATGGCATTACCTTTGAAGAAGCCAGTACGGTCTTTGGCGATACGCTCTCACTCACGATTTATGACACCGAGCATTCAGATACGGAAGATCGGCTGATCATCATCGGTCTGTCGCTCCAGCATCGCCTCTTGGTCGTCGCCCATACGGATCGTGGCGAAACCATTCGGATTATCAGTGCACGGCGGGCCACGGCCTATGAAAGGAAAACCTATGAACGAAACGCAGCACAATACGACTGATCCAGATATGAAAGCAGAGTACGACTTCAGCGCAGGTATGCGCGGTAAGTATGCACAACGCTATGCAGAAGGAACAAATGTCGTCGTGTTAGCGCCTGATGTTGCTGCCGCATTTCCTACTGCTGAGGCGGTCAATACGGCACTCCGGGCACTCATCACCCTTGCGCGCCAATCGGTGAAAACACCTGTTGAGTAGACGTCTTCCATGATACCAGACGACGGAATCATTTCACACACACCCTCTGCGACGTATCTGCGGCCTAACACGCCGCTGCCGCCGACCGCCTTCGGCGCGCGAGATCGGGCCTTTTTTGGTAGACTTCTTGTGCAGCGCGCCGAGCGGTCGGCGGCGGCTAAGCGGCAAACCGTTGGGCTGCCGTAGATACAGCCCGTTGTCATGCTCGTCGCGAGACGCGCGTCTGCTATGACGAATCCACTTGCTCCCGATACGGGATCGTCGTATACTGTTCTCATGCGGATTATCGCCAAGAAAACCCTACGTGATTTTTGGGAGCGGCATCCCGATGCGGCGGAACCGCTCAAGGCGTGGTATCATGACGCCCAGCATGCCCAGTGGACCACCCCACGTGATATCCGCCAGACGTATGCCACCGCCAGTATCATCGCAACCAACCGTGTCGTCTTCAACATCAAAGGCAACACCTATCGGCTCATTGTTGCGATCAATTATGCCTTTGGTATCGTGTATATCCGCTTCATTGGCACGCACCAGGCCTACGATCAGATTGATGCTACGACGGTGTAAGGAGAGCGTATGGAAATTCGCCCCATTCGGAACGACACCGATTATCACGCCGTGTTGGCCGAAATCGCGATCCTGTTCACGGCCCAACCAAATACGCCTGATGGTGATCGCTTGGACATCCTGACGACGTTGGTGGAGGCGTATGAAGCACGCCACTATGCCATCACGCCACCCGATCCGATTGATGCCATTCTGTATCACTTGGAGAGTCGTGGTCTGGCACGCCGCGATTTGGAGCCGTACCTTGGCGGTCGTGGTCGTGTGTCCGAAGTCCTCAATCGCAAACGACCACTGACTCTCACGATGATCCGCCAGTTACATCGTGGTTTGGGTATTTCGGCCAACGTGCTCATTCAACCATACCAGAACCAGGAGACGGCAGCCTAACATGCCGCTGCAACCGACCGCCTTCGGCGCGCGAGATCGTGGCTTTTTTGATAAAGTGTATCGTGCAGCGCACCGAGCGGTTGGCGGCGGCTAAGCGCCAATCCGTTCGGCGGCGCAAGAACACCCGTACTACGACGATGACTCCTGTCTATGCTATACTGTTCGTGATGAGCCGATAGTCGTACTCTTGATGGAGGCGCGTATGGCACCGTTGCCGACCACAGACGAACTTCTTACTCGCATCACCATCGACCCGGATATTTCCCACGGAAAGCCCTGTATTCGCGGGCTGCGCTATCCGGTCGAGATCATGCTTGAGTTGTTGACGTCCGGCATGACAATGGATGAAATCTTAGACGATTATGATGATCTCGAGCGTGAAGACCTTTATGCCGTACTCGCCTACGCAACGCGCCTCAGCCAGATCAAGCGTGTGCAGGCAATCGCCGCATGAATTTCCTTGTGATGCCCATCTTCCACGCCGCCTCGCGCAGTGGTTGCGTCTCCGTGGTCACGATGTTATTCACACACGTGATCTTCCGCACGGAAATCGTACAAGTGATAGCACGATAAACGCACGGTCGGCGCTCGAAAAGCGTATCGTCATCACGAAAGATGCTGACTTCGTTGATTCATTTATTCTGAAGAAACAGCCGTATAAACTATAAACTATTGCTTGTATCGACTGGAAACATCGCAAATGACGACCTTATCGCGTTATTCACGCAGTACATCATTGATATTGAAGACGCACTAAAAAACAACGAGTATATCGAAATAAGTCGAACTGCGCTGATAGTCCATATGTAGAGCGATGAACATCAGATCTTGGCACATATGACGATTGCTGAGTTCATCTCAGCCGAACGCACTCTCACGTTGATCGATGAACTGCACAACCAAATCCCGGTAGGAAGCTTTCACTGTTCTGCGGTATCGTATGCGGTACCAGACGAGCATTTTCACTTCACAGAACGGAAGCAGTTACGGCTTGCGAGGTAGGACGGGCCTGAAACCATGTCTACACCTGAATTGCCTTGAGCGGCCCAACAATGCGTGCAGCCGACCCGCCGGAATGGGCGGTTTTCCGCTCCGATACCAGACATGGTACTCCTCATCAGGTGGAACGATCAG
The DNA here is from genome assembly GCA_937859575.1 of uncultured Chloroflexota bacterium. Lineage (GTDB taxonomy): Bacteria > Chloroflexota > Chloroflexia > Chloroflexales > Roseiflexaceae > CALLZL01. The sequence goes on along the minus strand of CALLZL010000315.1, from coordinate 5,623 downwards.
CGTCCATCCGATCCTTCGGTGCGCCGGTACCAGAGCGTGTTTCGGCGACGATGAGCCGCTCGGCCACTACGCGACTAAAGTTCTTCACTCCCATCTTGTTCTCGGGATACGGGCTACCAGGTCTGGAGAGTCCTGCGCGCGCCGTGGAAGCTCTTGCGCGAGAGGAGAGAGTCGGGCTACGTGAGGAGCAGGCGCAGTCTCCGAACTGGGGCCAGTTTCGGAGCGCATCCCGCGGCGCTGGAGCACGGTAACATAGGGCGCCTAACTGCAGGTGTGCAGAGGATGCAGAGCTTGGCCAACATGTTAATGAGGGCTGATTACGACGCGATCGCTCCGCACCGCTGACACCGCGGTCGTTACAGCGAAGTGCAATAGAGTTGATCGCCGGGATCGCGCGCATCTTGCGCGCATGCGGGCGGGACGCCCGCGCTCCCAGCACGCACATACTCAATGGTTCTGCACTTCGCTATAGGTGGCTAGCCGTAGGATCAGGCAGCCCATCAGCATTCGGAGAAGGTCACATGAAGACTTGGATGAGCCAACCTGTTTCTCGAAACCTCCTGCGTACAAGCCTCTATCTCGTCATCGTGTCGGGCCTCTCGGTTTTCATTCTGGCTTCCATTGTAAGCCTGACCCGCTTACAAGAAACCGGAAATCCTTTGTTGATCTTTCTGGTCATGATGGTTGGTGCCAGCACGGGTGGAGTGTTATGGGCACGGTCAGTTATCCAATCAATTGCGCCCGCCATAGCTTGGCGTACTGCACCTCACAAGCGGCATCACCTTTGGCATCCTGGTCTTCCTCACTGGCTACAGCCTTGAACTTATCGAACAAAACTTGTTTCACAACGATCTCCTCAACGCGCCAGGAGTCTACCTCCAGTTCGTTGGATTGTTCAGTGCCGCTATCTTCTTGGTGGCCGGAATGACATCAGCCGTGATGACGGTTCAGATTGCAAGTGTCAGACAAGCCACACTCTATGGGGCGATTACTGCCGTCATTGCAGCTATCGCCTTTATCGGTGTGGATTTGGTTATGTATGTGCTCGGTTGGCGTGTGGGCCACATTGACTTTCCTGAACGGCCAACCATGACGATAGTGATGGGATTGGGCTTGCTGGCTGCGGCGCTTGCAGGTGGAACAACGATCGGCATTCTCGTTGAACGCGTCTATTCCAGAACCCGCCCATCCGGCGCAGAGTAATACAAAGGTCGCCGCCTAACACCGTGCCCACCCCACCGCGTCGCGGCGCCGCAGCGACCGCGCGCGCACAAGGCATGACACCGGGCTATTCCGCACCGAACGAGTATCTTTACCATGCCGCCAACCGCACCATGATCCGATCCACCGCGTGTTCCCATGTCCAGCGCCGGGCGGTGGCAGCAGCGGCGACGCCCCGGACGGCGCGTTCGATCGGATCTGCGGCCACTCGCCGCAACAGTTCGACGAGTGCGTCGAGATCAGGTTCGGCCCATTGGGCGTCACGCGTATAGCGCCCGCCGGCTGTGGCTGCGGCCAGGCCACGAATCGGCAGTGGGTAGCCGTTGGTATCGTCAAGAAACGCGGTCGGCCCGCTCCAGGCGGTGGCGATTGCCGGCACACCACATGCCATTGCTTCGAGGATCGGCATGCCCCACCCTTCGCCCCGGCTTGGTAGCACAAAACAGTCGACCCCCTGATAGAGCTCGCGCAGTTGTGCGATACTCAGCGGCCGGTTGTAGATGATGCCGACCGGTGGCGCCGGCGATGGCAGCAGATCGGCAATCACGCGCAGCGGGTGCACATCCGGGGCGCGATTATCGATCTTCAACACCAGCATGACCGGATCGTGCGGCCGGAACGCGGCATGGTAGGCGCGCAGCAACAGATCATACCCTTTGCGCAGCCCCCACTCAAAGATTGAAAGAAAGATCGTTCGTTCGCGCAGTTGTGCCCGAGGTGGGCCAGGGCTGAAATGCTGAGGGTCAATGCCGAGCGGAATGATATGTATGGGCCGCTCGATCCCGCTAGTGCGGAAGGTTTCGACCCCCCAGGCCGTCGGTGTCCAGAGCTCGTCCATCTGGTTGGCCTGTTCGACCCAACTGGGCGGCAGGCGATCGGCTTCGTGCATGGTGAAGCCGATGCGGTAATGGCCGCTATTCTTGCTGAAGCGGTCTCCGGGGGCATATACCACCTGTGGTACATCAAGGCGTAACGGCTGCTGTTGGAGCCGGCGAATACGATCATCGAGTCGCCCGGCGGCCAGTTGCTCGTCGTGGTCGGCTCCATAGAGGTAGAGCGGGCGCACCGCCACACCGCGTGCCGCTAACCCGAGGGTATACGCCAGTGCCGAGCCGCTATAGCCGGTCAGGCTGGCGAATGATGAATGCCAGACAAGATCGCAGCGGGCTGCGGTTGTATCCGGCGGTATCGTCGCATGATCAGGCATAGGTGTTCTTTCGTCGCTGGTTTGCCAGGCCGATCCCGCTTTGTTATACTCCATGGTACGACGATTGCGGAAGGAGGCGATGATGTCTGAACTGTTCAGTCAGTATGGCCCATGGCTCCTTGGCCTTTTGATTGTCGCCATTGTGCTGATTGGCCTGCTGGTGCAACTCATCGGCCGGCTCCGTGGCGGATCACCCACTGCAATGCAGCTGCCAACTGCCCCGCCGCCGTATACGCTGCCGAGCCGGCCGAACTCGTCATCGCAGGCGGCGGCGTCGGCTGGCTTCTTCACATCGGTGGTGGTAAACGGTCAGACCTACACCAGCCTTGATCAGATGCCGCCGGATGTGCGCCAGGCCTACGAACAGTCGATGGCGGTACTCGCCGATGCCAACCAGAACGGAATTCCCGATATTCTCGAACAGTTTGGTGTTGGCACCCCCGATCAGTTGCAGGCCTTTGGCGCTCAGGATGATACCGTCGCCCGGTTGCAGAAGCTGAAACAGCTGCTTGATGCCGGTATCATCACACCCCAGGAGTTTGAAGCAAAGAAGGCCGAGATACTGGGGCGTCTGTGATCGTTCGGCTAACTCAGCTGTTCTTCGATCCGGCGTCGTGCGGCGCGTTCGGCATCGATATGGCTCACCAGGCTGGCGGCGATCCGGCTGAGAGTGGCGTGAGCTGTGTTGATCTGCTGCAATTCGGGGCCACATAGCCACCAGGCGAGCCGGGTGCGCAGCCGGGCCAGCAACCCGCTAGCGGCCGGTGGGCGAACTTCCCAGCTTGTGCGCAGCGCTGCCAGCTCGGCGGCCAGCGCTGCATCCCCCAGCGCAATGTTGCTGGTTTCGGCCAGTGCCTCATGAACCGGGCGTGGTGCATACAGCGCCCGTTCGATAGCCCTCAGCGGTGTCTCCCCTTCCTGTGGCTCGATCAGGAATGGTGGCGGCGGTTCACTCATGGTCACTCCACTCGATACAAGGTATGGCCGGCATCTTCATAGACGAGTTGCAACCCACCCAACTGGTTTATGGCACTGCGCCATTCCGGCCGCTCGATATCCAGCTTATCGCGGGCGACAACCAGATAGGCGACTCCCAGGCGGCGCATGGTGCGTAGCGCCCGTTGCGACGGGAAGGTGTGCATGTCGGCAACGGTGAGCTGCGAGCCGCTCGGCACAAACGTGCCATACCCCAGCAAAAGCGGCCGGCGCGAAAAGAGTGTGTAATACTCATTATAGCCGGCCAGGATATCAGGTACTTGCACCAGCGATCCGGCCACCGGTTGCTGTGCCAGCCAGCGATCTACACCACGCGGATCGGTGGTGGTCACCCATGGCGCACGGTTGAGCAGCTCGAAGACCACACCAATCGCCAGCAGCAGCATCACCGCCCGGCGGCGGTGCGACCAGCCGGTATAGCCGATGAAGGCGAGTGCGGCGAGCATCGCCACGGCAATCTGAGCGAAATAGACCATGCGTGCCCAGACGCGAATGCTCTGTAATACCGGGACATGCAGGTTGATGAGCATGGCCGGCATGGGGATCTGCAGGTCGCCGATAGCCAGCAGCGGGCCGAAGCTGATGATGGTTGCAGCCATGGCAATCACCGCCAGGCACCAGGCGCGGCGCTGCCGCCGCTGCTGCCACAGGCCAATTAGCGCCAGCAGCAGCAGGCTCAGGCCGAAGCCGACCCGTTCGGGGCCGCCGATCGGGTTGCGCAGGAAGTATTCGCCCCATACGATATGATAGACACTTGGTTCGAGCAGATCGATCGGCTCGGCGCTGAACGGCACAATATTGGCAATCGGGTGGCGGGTTGCGCCCACGGCGCTGAGTTGCAGGTAAGGATGGGCATACGGTAGCACCAGCGCAGCCAGGGTAAGCCCAAGTGCAATCAGTGGCCGCCATGCCGCCGCGAGCGTTGCCAGGTCGCGTGGTGCAAGGCGCAATGGCGCATACAGTGCCAGCACCAGCACCAGGGTCGGCCCATAGTACCACGATGACCATGCCGCGAGGGTAATGCCGATAGCGGTAATCAGTGCATCGCGGATACGGCGTTGTTGCAGAAACCCTTCCCAACCATAGAAGGCCAGGATGATCCATTGGGTGCTGCTGACGATCGTGATCTGGCTCATGGAGTGTTGGAAGTGAAACAGGCAGAAGGCCAGCCCGATGGCACCAACCAGCGCACCGGGCAATGGTGCGCCAAGCCGGCGCGCCAGCAGGAATGCGAAGATCGCGGCGAGCAGGTACGAAAAGTAGATCAGCAGGTTGTAGGCCGCCACCGGCCCAAAGAGGAGCGTTAACGGCAGGCCGAGTAGTGTATTGGCAGGCGTAAGCTCGGAGTTGGCCAGTTCGAAGCCGTTTGGCGCATAGAAATGCGGCACGAAGGTCGGCGAACGACGCTCGCCGAGTGCTTCGACAAACCAGGCCATCTTCCAGATATACTCGAAATTGTCGCCCGCCGGGCCAAGCACCAGCCCACCCGGTCGCAACCAGATCTGGTGGAGTGGCAGTGCGGCAAGCAGGGCAAACAGGCCGATGATCGCCCATTCGTGGTGCCGTAATTGCCGGCGGGCAGGTGCTGCAAGCTGGTGTGCCCGGCGCAGCAGGCAGCAGCAGATAGCAGCCGCAGCAATACCCCCCGTCAGTAGGAGTGCCTCCCAGCGCTGGCTAAAGCGCAGATCACTCTGACGCATCACCAGGCTGATCGCCACAAAGAGGGCGACCAGCAGCAGCCGCTCATGGCCGGCACCCATCCGCCGTAGGGCTACTGCTAGTGCCAGTGCCGTCAGCCCGCTGAGCACCACCTGAACGGGCGGCAGCCATGTTGCCGGGCGAGTGGCGCGAAAGATGGTTTCAAACAGCACGATCCCCAGTTCGCGTTCATCATCTGCATGCCGAAACGTCGGGCTTCTGAAGGCAACGATATTGCTGCGCCAGTTGATGTGCCGGGCCGCTACCAGAATAGTGTACCGGCGCGGCTGGGCGGTCAGGTTGATCGTGGCGAGTGATGTTTCGGCGAGATTGATGGTCAGCGGTGTGGCAGCCGGTGGTAGCGACTGCGGCGCGGCAGCACGCAGGCTTAGCAGATGGGGTGCATCACCCTGAGCGGCGAATGTCAAAAACGACTCATCGGTCGTCCAGCGGAACGGGCGCTGATCGAGATCGCTCTGTTCGGCGGCATGAAACCGCCAC
>CALLZL010000314.1 GCA_937859575.1 uncultured Chloroflexota bacterium | reverse complement strand
GAAATAGGGGTCGGCAAACATCTCTTCCATAATGTTATGCCAGATCACCCCGCCGCCGGTCAGGCTCTCGACGCGTGCCGTCGCCTCATTGTTGTTGTTGCCCGTCCAGACGCCGACGGTGACATATGGGGTATAGCCGACGGCCCAGGCATCGCGCCAGTCGTTGGATGTGCCGGTTTTGACGGCTGCCGGGCGGGTGAGCTGCAGTTTGCTGCCCAACCCCCATACCGGCTCGCGGGCCTTGTCGTCGCTTAGCATGCTGCTGATAATCGCAACATAATCCGGGTTGATAACCGGCGGGCGGCGCGGCGCGGCGAAGCGTGAAACCTCCTCGCCGGTGCTGTTGACGACACGCAGGATGGCGGCCGGTTCGTAGTAACGGCCACCACTTGCCAGTGTGTTGTAAGCCGCCGTCAGTTCGAGCGGCGTCACCTCGCCGCCGCCAAGGGTCAATGCCAGGCCATAGTATCCTTCGCCACGGGTGAGCGACGAGATACCGGCGCGGCGCAGCAGGTCGATGGTGTTTTCGATTCCGGCCAGTTTCAAGGCCTTGACGGCCGGCATGTTGAGGGAGTTGGCCAGGGCGGTGCGCATGCGAACCGGGCCGTTCCAGCGGCCATTATAGTTGAGCGGTGCATACCACTCATCCGCCAGGGTCGGGAAGCGGGTCGGCACATCCCAGAAGACCGTCTCGGGGGTAGCGCCTTGTTCCATAGCTGCCAGATACGTAAACGGCTTGAGCGCCGAGCCCGGCTGGCGCAGGCGGGTCGTCACATTCACCTGGCCGTCGAGCACATTGCCCTCTTCGCCGGGGGTGGTGGTCGCTTTTGAGATGTTGTAGTCGATACTGCCGACCATCGCCAGGATCTGACCGGTGTTGGGCTGCAACACGACGACCGCGGCATTATGGATATTGCGTTCTTCGAGTTCGGCGATGCGTTCGGCAGCTTTCTGTTGCGCCATTCGCTGCAGGCGCAGATCGATTGTGGTATAGATCGAGAGCCCATCGTGGGCGAATGACGGGCCATACTGCTCTTCGAGCAGCTTGCGCACATGGAAGACGAAGTGCGGCGCATTGAGCGGCACTTCCTGGCTGGCGAAGGCGAGATCCTGGGCAGCCGCCCGCCGGGCTACCTGATCGGTGACATGATTCTCGGCCACCAGCTGGCGCAGCACGGCGATCTGACGCCATTTGGGTGGCGCGATCCCCTGCGGCAGTTCGTAACTCGGTTCGAGCCAGCCGTCGCCGAGCGTCACTCCACGCAGCACGCCGCCGTCGAGGTAGTTGAACGGGTCGTAGACACTGGGCAACTGCGGCAGGCCGGCAAGTAACGCCGCCTGTGGGAGCGTCAGGTCGCCGGAGTTGGTATCGAAATAGACATTCGCGGCGGCTTCGATGCCATATGCCAGATTGCCGTAGTAGATCTCGTTCAGGTAGAGTTCGAGGATCTCATCCTTCTCATAGCGCTCCGAGAGCTCTTGCGCCAGGATGATTTCGGTCACTTTGCGCTGGTAACGATTTTCGTAGGTTCGTTCTTCTTCAGAAAGAATCACCGTCTGGATCACCTGCGGGGTGACGGCCGGGCCCCCGCCGGTCTCTTCACCGGCCGAGAGGCTGCTGAGCAGGGTGCGCGCCATACCAAACAGATCGACACCCGGATTCTCGAAGAAGGTTTTATCTTCGATCGCGATTGTTGCGCTGATCAGGGTCGTCGAGATCTGTTCGATCGGCACACGGGTACGTTTGCCGGTGCCGAAGAACTCGTACAGCAGAGCGCCATTACGATCATAGAGCCGGGTCGTCTCGAAGTTTTCGTAGTTCTCGATCTGGGTCAGGCGTGGAGTGAGCGAGTCGGCAAGCTGGGCATATGCGCCATAGACGGTGGCGACGCCTGAGAAGAACACACCGCCGGCGGCGATCACAAGCGCAAGAAGCAGGCCGGCAAACAGCTTGAGCAGTTGAGATCCGGCGCCATCGTCGGCGCGCAACATACGTGGTGTGGGGCGCAGACGCCGGATCGGTCGCCCACCGAGCGAGCGGCGGAACCGGCGGTCGCGTGGATCGGGATTATGTGCCATATGCACATTCTACCATATCAGTCGGTGTGGAACACTTCGCGCATGGTTGCCCACCATTCCCCGGTAGCGCGATCGGGTAACGGCTCTTGCATCGGGTCGGTATGGGTCCACCATTCACGGGTCTTCGGGTCGGCGGCCATTCGGGCCATATCGGCGGCAAAATCATCGCCGATATACTCAAAATAGGCAAACAGTAGTGTGCCATGGCGGAAGATCGAATAGTTGCGGATGTTACAGCTGTGGATCATCGCCAGCACTTCGGGCCATGTATTGGCGTGGATCGCTTCGTAAGCTGCGATCTGATCCGGCTTGACCCCGATCACCTGTCCGTACCGTTGCATGCCGTTATCCTGCTGTTTTCAGTTATGGCCGCGTTCCTGCGCCTGCTGAACCGCCGGCGGCCATGTACTCTTGATATACGAAAGAACCGCCCAGATTTCGCGGTCGCTCAGGGTCGTGCCAAAGCCCGGCATGCCATTGGGCCGGTTGGTCGGGGTGGCGGCTGCCCCGCCGTATTTGGTGATGGCAAACAGGGTTGCATCGTTGTGGTGCCATGTATGGCCACTCACATCATGCGGCGGGGCAGGCATGCTCCCATCGGGGTTGGGTTGCTGCCAGTTGGGCTGGCCTTCGAGATCGGCACCATGGCAGCTGGCACAGTAGGCGCGATAGACAATGCGCCCATCGGCCACGAGTTGGCTGTCAGCGGCGTCGATCCGGCCGGCATCCGGCGTGCGGCTGAAGAGTGAAACCCCGATGATCAGGGTGATGCCGACCAGCAGCCCGCCAATCACGAGGGTGCGCTGGTTGAGTGGGCGGTGTTGCGGTTGACGACGAGCCATGGAGTTCCTTCTGTTGCTATGTGGTACGGCAAACTGTCGGTGGTGCCGCTTGCATGCGAAAGTCTATCATATCTCGCGATCTCGATGACACTAGCGGGTCGCTGGCCGAGCGCTTCAGGGCGACGGCGTGCCGCTAGAGCCAGGTGCAGAAATCTTGAGCCATCCGCATCCTGGGAGCGCGGGCATCCCGCCCGCATGTGCGCAAGATGCGTGCGATCCCTGTGATCAATCGTTTTGCACCTGGCTCTAAAGGCCGAAGATCAGATAGCACACCGCCGCGCCGACGAGCGCCATGGCAAGGCCCCATGCGAGCAACCGGCGGAACAGCAGCCGGCGATCTTCGCCAGGGGCGGCATTGGCAATACAGATGGCACCGAGTGTCGAGAGCGGGCTGACATCGACCACATGGCTACCGACATTGATCGATGAGATGATCGCAACCGGATCGCCGCCACCGAGTTTTTCGATCAGGCCGGGCACGGTTGGGATGAAGGCCGGCATCACGACACCCGACGAACTGGAATAGACTGAGATAACACCGCTGATGAAGGCGATGACGGCCGTGATATTGGTGCTGTCGGCGATGCGTGCCAGCAGTGAGGTGAAGAGATCCATTCCGCCGGTTTCATCCAGGATCGCCATCAGGGTACTGACACCGCACACCAGCATGATCGTATCCCATGGCACGACCTTGATCACCTCTTCTTGATCGGTGCGGCTGACGATGGCAACGAGGGTCGCCAGCGTCAGGGCCAGGAAGCCGATATCGGCATCGAATAGTGTGACGCCGAGGCTCAGCACACTAATCGCCGCCGTCGTGGCCCACTGTGCTCGATTCAGCGGCAGTAGCTCATTGGTTGGCTGGTTGGCCAGGCGGATCAGTTGTGCCTGGGGCAGGGGCGCACGCCACAAGCGCAGCCCACCGAATGCCAGGTACCCGGTGAACGCGATCGCACTCTGTGCCAGCAGGCTCGGGAGGAAGACCTGTGTCCAGGGGTTCATGCTATAGCCAAGCCCGTCGATCAGGCCATTGGCAATGATGCCGGTGGGTGCGAGCGGCGAGAACGCCCCGGCATTGGCACCGTTCGCCAGCATGATCGTCATGAGAAACGCCCCGGCACCGACACGTGCCCCCATCGATAGGGCGATTGGCGCGAGCAGTGCCACAGCGGCGATGTTGCCGGGGCCGATAGCGGCGAGCACAAGCGCCAGGATGAAAAAGATGATCGGAATCAAGCCGCGCTGGCCATGTGCGAGCCGGACGATCCGCAGGGCCAGTTGATCAAGCGTGCCGTTGGCCTGTGCCTGGCCGAAGAGAAACGTAACACCGAAGAGGATGCTGGCCAGCCCGAGCGGAAAGCCGCCGATGATGGTCTTGATGTGTAATCCGGCGAAGTAGTAACCGATCAGCCAGGCCATGCAGATCGCAACGACGCCGACATTGAGCCGCAGAAACTGGCTGACCACAATCGCAACGACGAGGCTGCCAAGCGAGAGGATGGCCAGGCTATTGGCCGAGAGTGAAGCGAGATCCATGAGATTGCCAATCTCTAGTAACGGTTTCCTCGCTTACTATAGGTTGGATCTGCCTGGCCGCCGGTTATATCTTGATACCGCTGCAGGAGATTCTGCTAACTCTGGTATGGCGGCAAGTGCCGGCTCATGGCTTTTCGCCGCAGATCATAAAGCTTAACCAGAGCGTAAAAGCTGCCGGTCTGGTTGAGAAGTTGGTATGTGCAATCCGGAATCGGTCGAGATCCTGCGCCGAGAGTACGTTCATATTGACCAGCGACACCAGGCGATCGGGATCGATCTGCTGTAAGAACGGCTCAAGGCCGAATTCGCCGCTGTGCCCGGCGATGACCTCGATGTCGCGGTTGTGAAAGCCGGCAGCCCCAAGGATATGCCACAGATCCCGCCCGATATGCCGATTACCGCCGCGTGCTGCTTGAGCCTCGCCGAACTTCTCGATCACGATCGAGAATTCGGGTATCGGCGGCTCGAAAAGGCCGAAAAGTTCATCATCGATATCTTTGATCACCAGCTTCCCGCCCGGCTTGAGGACACGCCGGATCTCGCGTGCTGCGGCGATCGGATCGGCAAGGTGTTGAAAGAGATACCGTGCATAGGCGAAATCAAACTGGTCTGCTTCCAGGCGGGTCTCCATGACCGAACCCTCGATAAACCGGACACGCCGATCGGCAGTGTTGTGCAGGTAGTGTTCGGCCTGTGTGAGCAAGGTGCGATCAATTTCAAGGCAGGTGATCGCACTGGAGGGTAACATATCAAGCAGTTGTTCGGTGATGTAACCGGGCCCACTGCCCAGCTCCAGCACCGACATCCCATCCCTGAGCCCAAACCACGTCAGTGTGCGTGATTCTTTTACCCAGCCCAGGCGCGCCTGAGCGGCCAGGCGCTCGATCTCCGCGTTGATATTACGGTGTGATGTTTTATCGTACGATCCGGTGTCGCTCATGATCAGCTCCTTGTGCCATGCCGCGGCACCAGCGAATAGAGCCCACGGTACTGGAAATTCAGCTGACCTGCAGCCGGATGCAATGCGCCGGGCCACTATATGCGTTCGACCCATGCCGAACGCCATGCGGCGGCCGCAAATGGATCCGGCCAGTATTCGATCTGCCTGACAATCTTACCTGCTTGCACGGTCGAGAAGGTGATCGCCCGCCCGTGGGTCGCTCCATCGGTGACCATAACGTCGGAGGCAACTTCCGCTCCTTCGGCAATTATTCGACAGACGGTAAATTGCCAGCGCCCTACCGCCGGGTAGTGTGTGTTGACCGCGATAAAGTTGGCCGGGCCGCGGATGCGTTCGCCAGACTGTGGCCATTCGAGGAGATACGACCCTGCGAGCAGGGCTGCGGCTGCGTAGAAGTCGTTGGTTTGCATGGCTTCCCAGAAGGCGGCGACGACCTGCCGACTCTCGTGCGTATTACTCATCGGATGCCTCCTGACCTGTATCCAGTTCATATTCCAGGTGAATATCTTCCGGTTCCAGGGCAAATAATACCGGGTCAACTTCCCGCGCCAGGGTGCATCCCAACTGCAGATAGAATGTGATCGTATGCTCGGATGGGGTCGCCGAGATATACAGGCGTGCGGCGCCCCGCCGGCGTGCCTCGGCGGCCGCCATGCGAAACAATTTTCTGCCGAGCCCTTGGCCGCGGTAGGCGTGATCGATATGCAGAAACAGTAATTGCCGTTGCTGGAGATCTGTGCCCAGAGCACGGGTATCAAGCACCACAATGCCCACAAGGCGCTGTTCGTCGAACAGGCCGTAGAACCAGCCGCCCCGGTCATAACAGGCTTCCAGGATGGGTGTGTATTGCTGGGATTCACCAGGCGGCCAGCCGGTTGCTTCAAAGTGATCCGGCCTGAGCACCAGGGCACCGTCTACCAGTATATACACGGCTTCGATCACCTCGCTGCGATCGATCTGCCAGATTCGGCCGATATCGGCCCGCGCTAGCGTATGGCCTGTGATCACGACGCCTCCTTGGTATTCGTGAGCCTCTTGCTCACAGATCCCGCGGGCTCGGCATGTGTGCTACTGCCGAATATTCCTGAGCAACAGGCCGACCATTACAAGGTTGGCGAGTGTGATCGCCGGGAAGATCACGAGTTCGACGACACTGATTGGTGCGCCGACCCGCGCCATGTTAATACCCATCAGGCTGACGGCACTGCCCATCGTCAGGAACTTCAGCAAGCCAACTGAGGCCAACAGATAGCCCCAGGCGTTGCGGCGCAGCAGTAACACACCCGCGATCACGCAGAGCGGCATAATGATCGCGAGATCCAGTGCCTGAATGAACATGCTGGTTGTGTTTTCGAGCGCGGTAACAGCACCTGCTGTAAACGAGGCGGCGATCCGCCCCAGCCAGGCCAGCGAGAGGAAGGCGGCGGTGACAAACAGGAGTCCGGCAATCCAGTTGCGCGGAAGTGTATCAGCGAAGTGTGCCGGGAGTGTCTGTACATCAAATGCCATCATGCTCAGGATAAAAGCAAACAGGCTCAGGCCGAACAGCGCTACATAGATGATGAAAAGCGCATTGTAATGCGTTCCAAAGCACATGCTGGCATAGGTGTACAGGATGAACCCGAGCGTGCCGGTCAGGAGCAGACGCCCTCGTAACGAGCCACGCAGCGTCAGCCATGCGGAGATTACCAGAAGTGGTAGGCCCAGTACCAGCGTAACCAGATCGTTAGCCTGCATCTGGGCGGCCGAACTGACGGTATCCCAATAGTACAATCCACGGGCATTGATGTTGACCTGTTCGCCGCGGAAAGTCGTTAACGGGTAGGGTGTACCCTCGGCCGGCCATAGGCCGGCCAGGGCGGCGATCAGAGCCAGAACAAAGATGCAGGGGATGAGCCATTTGAGTGCAGGGTGCATGTGATTGCTCCACGCTGAGATGTTGTATATGTCGCCGGTCACCCCAAAAAGCTGATGATGAGGAGCATCTATGAGATGCGCGTTGCATCATAGCACAGCTTGAGATCATAGCGATTCTTCCCATAGCAGAAAGCAGGGCCTACCCAAACGCTCGATCCACCCGGGCATTGAGCGTATGACCGGTGGCGGTTTCACGGGCAAACAGCTGCAGGATGCCGTCGGCATCAATCGAAAATGTTACGGTGAAGTCGGCACATCGGCCAGGCTGCGGCGAAAGGCCGCTGAATTCCCAGCTGCCGAGCTTTTCACATTCATCGGGGCGCACCTTCTCGGCTCCACGCGGCTGCGCATCGCGTGGGCCACGATACTGCAAGACATCAAGCCGCACGAGTGTCTGATCCGGGTAGCGAGTCTGAAATGAATCGGTATAGGCCCCATGCTCGCCGGGCAGTGGAGTCGGGATCGGTGTATTGGCGGCGATGATCGGGCTGAGCAGCTCTTCGTCGCCATAGTAACAGTTAATGCCGAGCGGAAAGGGAGTGACATCCCACACCATCGCGCTGCTGTCGGTGGCCAGGATGGCGGCACCACACACGGCTGCCGTCTCGGGTGTATGTAGTAGCACACGGGTGCGGGTAATGTTGAAGGCCGCCGCAATCACCGTAGGCAGATTCGGCAGGAAGGCCCAGTCGCCAATCAGAACCACGGCCTCGGGCAGCTTGCCGGCAGTGGTGCAAACCCGCCGGCAGAGTGCGCCGATCTGCTGCATGGCCGGTTCGAGCCAGGTATACAGATCGGTGCGCCCGAGTGAGGCAACAATATCGCGGCCGAATCCGGCTCCATGATCGAGGGTCAGGATCCATTCATGATGTTCGACAAGCCGGCGCATCGCCTCTTCGGTTGCGGCGCGCAGCCCATACGCGGCGGCCCGGCTATCGCCGGCAGCAAAGATGTCGTAGTGGGTACTACTGCGGATGCGATCATTCAGGTGGGTTGCCACATGCCAGGCCATATCGTCGCCGCCGAGCAGCGGATCACCGGCAGTTGCACTGATACGCCAGCCACCGGGATGCCGTTCGGCGATGCTGACATCGGTCGTGCCGCCACCGCAACTGACGACGGCGGCGCATGTGGCGTCGCCAAGCTCGGTGTCGAGCGCGAGCAGGGCGGCCGCCGGCTGACTCACAAGCCGCTGCACGATCAGGCCCTGTGCTTCGAGCGCCGCCCGTGCCTGTACCCGAAAACGATCTTCGGCACTGGCAGGGATCGTCAGAACAATCGATTCAATCGGTGCGATACGGTTGGCGGCATCGACAAGCGCCCGTGCAATACTGCCGTAAATCGTGGCAGCCGATACTTCGTGGTACAGCAGGTTGCAGCTCAATTCGCCGCCGATGTCGCGCACGCTGTATGGCAGGCGCGCCAGGAGCGCCGGCGGCACATGGCCGGCACGGCCCATCAGCCGCGTACATCCGCTGACCGTCGTCTCGTAGTTGCCGGCCAGGCTTTGCTGCGCCTCGGCTCCTACCACCAGCCCGTGCATCGTCTGCCGTACCAATGCCGGGAGGAACAACTGCCCGGCGACCGGCTGTATGAGCTGGATTCGCCCCGCCGCATCCAGAAAAGCTGCCCGCGCTGTGTGCGTGCCTATGTCGATTCCAAGTCGCATCATTCACCTCTTGATAGTGTTGTACTAACACTAAATACACCGAAAAAGAATGGCGATCCACTCGCCGTTATATAGTGTAACTTATACACTATCTGGTTTCAGTTGTCAAGTTGGTCGCTGGATCCTTGTGACCTTGTGACCGGTCACTTGACGCTGTTTGAATCAGCCGTTATAATGTGCATCGATTTCACCACACGCAAAAATCATATAGAAGACATGCAGTGCATGTCATGGCAATGTTGCAAATCGATTCATCGACAGAGATGTCGCTCCATGTGCAGAACACCTCACGACATAGAGACAACATCGGTATGGCTGCAGCCTGCAGCCGGTTTTGTGTTTGCCAGCTTTCCGCCGGATCCGATGACACCGGATACCGGCTTTTTGTATTGTACGCAGCGCACCGCTTTGTGCGCATACAGTAAGGAGGTGTAGTTCCTGGCAACACGGTATTTTCGGGTATGCAGACACTCGCGCTGCGACAAGCTCGTCGTAGGGCATTCCGTCGCCTGGCGGAAGAACCCGGTAGATTCCGGGCATCGCGTCGCATGTAGCGGCGCAGTATTCCAAAGATGGATAAGCGAGGATACTAAATCATGAACAGCAAATTCTCCCGGCGGCAGTTCCTGCGGTTTGCAGCTGGTGCGGGCGGTGCGGCACTCTTGGCAGCCTGTGGCCAGGCAGCACCCTCAGGTACGGCACCAGCAACCGGTGGCGAAGCACCTGCTGAAGCCCCAGTACAGGGCGGGACGGCAGTGACCGAAATCACCTTCTGGTGGTGGGATGGTGCCGGTCAGATCTGGGCTGATGAATACGCCAAGGTCAACCCGCAGGTCAAGGTCACGTTTGTCAATACACCATTCGCCGATGCACACGACAAGCTGCTGACTTCGTTCGCCGCAGGTAGTGGTGCCCCGGATGTCGCCTCGATCGAGATCGGCCGCGTCGGTGGCTTCACAGCTCGCGGTGGCCTCGCCGACCTGAAGGCTGCGCCGTTCGATGGTGCATCGCTTGAGAAGGACATGGTGGCCTACAAGTGGACACAGGGTTCAACGACTGATGGCCGCCTCGTCTGCATGCCCTGGGATATCGGCCCGGCCGGTGTGTGGTATCGCGCCGATTACATGGAAGCTCTCGGCCTGCCGTCCGACCCCGAAGCGGTCGAGGAGTTGATCAGCCACACCACCGGCAAGACCTGGTCTGATTTCTTTGCCTTCGCAAAGCAGGTGAAGGATGCCAGCAACGGTGCAACCTCACTGGTGGC
>CALLZL010000313.1 GCA_937859575.1 uncultured Chloroflexota bacterium | reverse complement strand
TGCTGCTGGCCCGCAGCACCCGGCTTCAACGGGCAACCCGCCGGCATGTGCTGCGCTTCAGCTTCGACCGGCCAGTACCGGGAACCGGGTGGTATGGAGTGGAGTATAATCGCAGTCACGGCACCTTTCGCTGGACCGGGCCGGAGCCACAGGCCACGATCCAACTGCCACTTGATCAGGCGCTGGCCGGCGCTGATCTCATGCTGCGCTGCCGCATCTTGCTCGCCAGCAGGCCGAACATGCTACGCACCCTTCGCTTCCGGGCCAATAATCAGCCGATTACAACCGAATCGACCCGCCTGTGGGATGGATCCTATCTGTATGAAGGGCGTATCCCGCGCACCATTCACGCCGGCCTGCCATACACTCGCATTCTGATCGACGTCGGTCAGACCGATGTCCCAGCCGCATCCGGCGATGGCGAGCGCGAAACTCGCCGGCTGGGTGTTGCGGTCAGCTGGCTTGAACTTGAGGCATTACCAGCGGAAAGCAGCTATGAGCCTTGATCAACACCCCGATGCACATGTCTTTTTTCTGCATATCCCCAAGACGGCCGGGTCATCGCTGCGCCTGTGGCTCGAAACCCACTTTGATCAGGATCAGATCGCCGATCCGTATATGATGCATGAACTCGCCGAAATTGATGATCCGGCGGCATTCCTGAGCCAGTATCGGTTTATCCGTGGCCATTTCAGCTATAGCATCATCCGCCAGTTGCTCGATCACGATCCACTGACACTCACCGTACTGCGCGATCCGGTTGATCGCTTCATCTCGTTATGGGGGTTTCTCAGAGCCTACCGAATCCATGATCTCTTGCCGAAAGTGCAGCAATATTCACTCCAGCAGGTCAAGACCATGTCGCTCGATGATTTTATTGATGCGATCGAATCAAACCAACAATCAGTGAACTTTCAATGGCAGACCAACCTGCTCGGCAGCTCGATCACGGTATACAGCCCGACACCACGCTTCGGTATGCCAGACGCTGCCGATCTGGCATGCGCCACACAACGATTGCAGCAATTCGCCTGGGTTGGCCTGACGGAACGCTTCAGCGAATCACTGGCGCTGCTCGCCTATACCTTCGGCTGGTGGCCGATCCATAACGAACCACGTGTCAATATCACCCGTGTTCGGCCGAAAGTCGCGGATCTCGATCCCACCATGCGCGAACGAATTCTTGCCATCAGTCATATCGATCAGGCATTATATGAGTATGGTTGTGAGCTCTTTGCTCAGCGTTATCGCGCCATGTGTATCGATCTGCTCGAACGCTATGGCGGCCGCGACCATGCCCGGCTTGAGCCACCTCTTTCGGCCGAAGTAGTGACGGCGCTGCTGAAACAGCACTATGCGGCCCGGCTACGCCGCCGCGATGCACTTGCACTGCCCGAGATCCGCAGCATGGATGCCGCATTCGAGGGAGACGGCTGGTATGAACTGGAGTACACTGCTCAGGGCGAGATCTATCGCTGGAGCGGTGCAACGCGCCACGCCCAGATCGTGCTGCCGGTTGCTCCCGAGCAGGCGTATCGAGCCACGGTACGGGTGATCCATATCATTTCGATCACGACCTTACAACATGCCCGGGTGATCGTCAACGACCAGCCGTTGCCTTATACGCTGCTGACCGAGCCGGATGGTGCAACCGCCATGCTGCTCGACATTCCCGCTTCCCTCGTTCCACCCGAGCAACCGTTTCTCAATATCCAATTCATGCTCGATCAGGTGCATACGATCGCAACCGACGACCGCACCCTCGGTATTGCGGTGAGTCGTATTACCATCGAGCCACTGCCATGATTCCCATTACTCCGGATACAACGATCTTCTTCCTCCACATCCCTAAAACGGCCGGGTCATCGCTGCGCCTGTGGCTCGAAACCCACTTCGATCACATGCAGATCTGCGATATCTATGGCATTCACGAGCTGTGCGAAATCGATGATCCAGCCGCCTATTTCAATCGCTTCCGGTTGATACGGGCGCATTTCGGGTATAGTATGCTCAGGCAGTTCCTTGATCACGATCCGATCACACTGACGGTGCTGCGCGATCCGATTGACCGCTTCATCTCACAGTGGGGCTATCTGCGTGCGTATCCGATCAATATCTTTACTCCCCCCGAACGCCGCCAGATCCTCGAACAGGTACGCACCCTTTCGCTTGCAGAGTTTGCCGACGCAATCGCAACCGATACGCAACTATCGGTCCAGTGGCAAACGACAATGATTGGCAGCCTGAACACACACTATAGTTCAGTGCAGCCCTCACAACGCTCCCCAACACCCGATCAGTTCCAACTGGCACAACAGCGGCTCCAGCAGTTCGCCTGGGTTGGCCTCACCGAGCGTTTTGCCGAATCACTCGCACTACTGGCCTATACCTTCGGCTGGTGGCCGCCACACCATATACCGCGCTACAATGTTACGGCACAACGCCCCAGGGTAGCTGAGATCAGCCCACAACTACGTGAACAGATTTCGGCTATCACCCGGATCGATCAGCAGTTGTATGCGATTGGTAGCGAATTGTTCGCCCAGCGTTACCAGGCCATGTGTACCGACCTACTCGAACGCTTCGGTAGGCGCGACCATGCCCGGCTCGAAACACCCCTCACGCTCGATACACTCATACCGCTGCTTGAACGGCACTATATTGCATGCCTGCCACAGCGCGGCAGCAGGCCAGTACAGGGGGCCACGCTGTTCGAACATGGATTTGAGGGCGACGGCTGGTATGAAGTGGAATATAGCGCCCAGGGCAAGGCCTATCGCTGGAGCGGTATCAACCGGCATGCACAGATCATCCTGCCGGTTATCCCCGCGACCGGGTATCGTGTTGTGATCTGTGTTGTGCATGCGATCGCGATCGACACACTGCATACCCTGCAGATTCGGGTGAATCATCACATCCTGCCGCATACGGTCGAGGCCGATGCACGGGGCGAACACTCCCTGGTGCTGCAAGTACCGGCGAGCCTCGTGCCTGCCGATCGGCCCTTGATTCAGTTGCAGCTTGTGCTGCCGCAGGTGTATAGCATTGAAACTGATCATCGGACCCTTGGTATTGCTGTTCATAGTGTAACCATCGAGCCGACCGAAACGGCCGGCCCAGAGGACATGATCGCATGACCCCACTGGTCAGTATTGTCATACCCAACTACAATTGTGCACCGTTTCTGCGGCTGGCGGTCGAGAGTGCCCTGGCGCAGAGCTATCCGGCGATCGAGGTCATTGTTGTTGATGATGGTTCGACCGATACGAGCACGGCAACGATTGAAGATCTTGTCGCTGCCGGCCGGGTGCGGTTGATCAAACGAGAGAACGGCGGTGTTGCGACGGCGCGTAACACCGGCCTGGCGGCATGCCATGGCACGTATGTCGTCTTCCTGGATTGCGATGATCTGCTGCATCCCGACATGGTCGCAACCTTGATGCCGCTGATTGACCGATCGGATCATATGGTGTTTGCCTATGGTGATTATCTGCATATCGATGCGGCCGGCGAGGTATTGCCCGAAAACCACAGCCTGCGTTCGTACCGCAGTATTCTCGACGGCAATATCCTGCCGTCGCTCTTGATCGGGGCGTATCTGCTGCCGCTATGTATACTATTCAGCCGTCGCTCTATCGAAGAGATCGGCGGCTTTGCTGCGCAGTATAGCGCCGCCGATGATTATCATCTCCTGCTACGCCTGGTCTGTGCCGGCGGTCGGGCACACTATACCGAACAGGTCGTCGCCTTCTATCGCCATCGCCCCGGGAGCCAGAGTGCGGATCTGGCACGCATGCATGCACTCGAAGCCCAAGTGCTGCAGACGATCTGTGCCGCATACACACCGCAAATTACCGCCGTTCTTCCGCAGTTGCTCACCGAAATACGCATGAGCGCAAAGCTGGCGTGGCAGGTTAGCCACGAGCATCTGCAACGCGCACAGCAGTATGCCGGCACACTCGAACAGCAACTCGCAACCATCCAGGCGGCCGGCCCTTCCAGCATGCCGCGATTGCGGATCTCCGATGAGATCGATCCGGCGCTGACCAGTATTATCATTCCATGCTATAACCAGGCACCCTTCCTGCGCATAGCGGTCGAGAGCGCTCTGGCGCAACAGGATGCGCTTGTCGAGGTGATCGTGATCGACGACGGTTCGACCGACGCAAGTAGCGCGACCATTGCCGATCTGACGGCAGCCGGCCAGGTACGGCTGATCACCCAGCCCAACCAGGGGTTGTCGGCGGCACGTAATGCCGGTATCGCTGCGGCGCGCGGCGCGTATCTGGTGCTGCTCGATGCCGATGATCTGCTCGCACCGACCATGGTGGCCCGACTTCGGCCGCTCGTCGATCCGGCCGACCCATTGATCTTCGCCTACTGCGACCGGCAGTTGATTGATGCAAACGGCACAACCCTGCCGACTGAGCATCCCATCGGGCAGATGCGGCTACAACTGGAAGGAAATCTGCTCGCACCGCTCCTGGCCGGCAACTATATTCAGCCCAACTGCCTGCTTATCAGCCGGGAACTCGTAGCGGCAGTAGGCGGCTTCGATACCAGCCTCCCGCTGGTTGAGGATTATGACCTGTTGCTGCGGATCTGCATCCACGGTGCCAGCGCCCGCTTCCTCGATCAGCCGCTCGCCAGCTATCGGCGGCATGCCGGCAACCTGAGCCGGCAGGTGACGGCCATGCAACAACAGACGACGTTCGTACAGCAACAGATCTGTCGCCGCTACCCGCTACCGGCAGCACAGGCGCTACCGCAGGTCATTGCCGAGATCTGGCATCACTATAATCTGGCCTGGCGATCGGGCCAGGAACAACTGGCTTTGGCAAGCGATTATGCCGCATCACTCAGAGCCGAACTGACCGCTCGCGACGACGCCATGCACCAGGCGATCAGCTATGCCCGTTCGCTGGAAACGGCCATCGCCGGCCACGAGGCGGCACTTGCCGAAGCAGCAGCATATGCGCGATCACTCGAAGCAGCATTGCACGAAGCCATCAGCTATGCCCGATCACTCGAAGCCGAACGTGCAGCAGGCAAAGCGTAGTATGATGAAACGATTGCCGCACTTTCTAATCATTGGTGCCATGCGCTGTGGTACCACCACCCTGATGCAGTATCTTGCCCGGCAGCCGCAGATCGCAGCAGCATCAACCAAGGAGGTTCATTTTTTCGATCACCAGCATGATCGTGGCGCAGCCTGGTATGCCGAACAATTCGGCACGCACGCCGTTGATCCCAATCGTATTATTGGTGAGGCAACCCCGTACTACCTCTTTCATCCCTGTGTGCCGCAGCGTGTGCATACCCTGCTGCCCGATATCAAATTGATCGTCATCCTACGCGACCCGGTCGAACGCGCCCTTTCCCACTACGCCCATAGCGTAGCCCATGGGTTCGAGACGCTATCGCTTAGTGCGGCCTTGCTGTGCGAAACACAACGACTGGCCGGCGAAGAAGAGCGTTTGCTTGCCGAACCAGGGTATCGCAGCACCAGCCATCAACACTTCAGCTATGTGGCTCGTGGCCGCTATGCCGAACAGCTACGCCGCTGGCTGGCATATTTTCCAGCCGAGCAGTTCCTGATCCTGCAAACAGAGCAGCTTGCCGACCAACCACAGCAAACTATCAAGAGCCTCTGCCGGTTTGTTGGTATTGCAGAACAACCATTTGATCCAACGGTACGCCTGAATCGCGCCCCGCGGCCACCTGCCGATCGCGCCGTGCGTGCATGGCTCCACGATTCACTGGCCGACGACATACATGAACTGGAAACGCTCCTCGATCGCCGTATGGGCTGGGAGCCTTCATCACAACGCCGGGAGGAACCAATGGCGCAACCTATTATTATTTCCGGCATGCATCGTTCGGGAACATCATTGATCGCCAGTGTGCTGGCACATGCCGGCCTGCATATCGGCGATGAGCTCATGCCGAGTCATCCCGACAACCCCAACGGCTATTTCGAAGATCTTGGCTTCGTTGAACTGCACGAAGCCATGCTGCACAGCCGGGATCGCACGGTGCTTGTGGATCGAACTTTTGTGGCGCATCCGACGCACCGCGAACTGAACTGGGCGCGGCGGCTGGTGCTCGAACGCAGCCATCACGAGCTCTGGGGCTGGAAGGATCCACGTACTTGCCTGTTTCTCAATATGTGGCGGCGGATTTTACCCGATGCATGCTACCTGTTCGTCTACCGCAACCCACTTGATGTGCTTTTTTCGCTCATGCGGCGCAACGAGCCGTTTATGGCCGGGTTGATCGAGGCGCTCGAAGCCTGGTACACGTATAATCAGCGCATCCTCGCCTTTTTCGCCACCCGGCCGGCACGCTGTGTCCTTGGGCATATCGATGGCATTCTGGCATCACCCGACAAACTGGCAACCACTATTCGGCGTCGCTCCAGCCTGCAGATCGAACTCAGCACCACCAATGTTACGGCTGTCTACCAACCGGATGAACTGCATGCAACACCGCTGACTGCCGCCGACATTGCCGAACTGGCGCAGATCCATCCCGAGGCGGTGGCGACCTATGGTGAACTCGAACAGACGGCAAGATTCACGGATCCGCGTGGCACGATCTGGCAATCGATCGAGATATCGCCAACATCCCTCACCCCGGTCGAGCGGCGGGCCCGGCTGATTGCACTCTGTGCCCGGCTCGAACCCGCGCTCACCGAGCAGTTCTATGTGAATGGGGCACGCGACAGCCACTCCATTCAACGCGATATTCAGCAAGCCACCCGCCATGCCGAGTATCTCGAACAGGTTGCCGGTGAGGCACGCCAATCAAAAGCCGCCGCCGAGCAGTATGCCAAATCGCTTGAAGAGGCTCACATGCGCGCCGAAACCTACGCCAGAAGCCTGGAAGAGCGCTTTGCCGAAGTAGAACAGTATGCAAAATCGCTCGAAGAGGCACGCATACGCGCCGAAACCTACGCCAGAAGCCTGGAAGAGCATCTGGCCGCACGAACGCAGGAACATCCACAAGCGCATCCGCTTGAGGCGAATCAGGGAAGCTAATCCATGGCATCTACTCCATCTACGGCAATCTGTACCATCGTTGCAAAAAACTATCTGGCCTACGCCCGTACCCTGGCGGCCTCCTTCACGGCCCAGCATCCCGCCGGGCGGGTGTTTGTTCTGGTGATCGACCAACCCGATGGCTGCTACGATCCGCAACTCGAACCATTTACCGTCGTTCAGTTGCAGGATCTGGCGATCGAGCATGCCGAGCAGATGGCATTTCGCTATGATGTGCTCGAACTCAGTACGGCGGTCAAACCATTTCTGCTCGAATATCTGTTTGAGCAATACCAGCTCGAAACGCTGATCTACCTCGACCCGGATATTGCCTGCTACCGGCCGCTTACACCACTCCTCGATCCGCTCCTGACCCGGTTCATGGTGTTGACACCCCACATGCTCGCACCAAGCCGCGACGACGGCCATGCGCCGGGCGAGATCCACATTCTTCAGGCCGGAGCCTATAATCTCGGCTGTATCGGCCTGGCGCGGCGGCCGCAACTGCTGCCGGTTCTGCGCTGGTGGCAGGAACACCTCAGGCGCGATTGTGTTGTCGATATCGGCCGGGCTCTGTTTGTCGATCAACGCTGGATGGATCTGGCACCGGCACTGTTTGAAGGGGTCGCGATTGTACGCGACCCGGGATGTAATGTCGCCTACTGGAATCTGAACACACGTCGTATCAGCTCCGAACAGGGCCACTATCTGGTGGATGGATCGCCACTCACATTCTTTCACTTCAGTGGTATCCGGCTCGACGCGATCGATCGTATCTCCGTCCACCAAGATCGCTATACCCTCGACGATCTACCGCAACTCCGCCCGCTCTTCCTGCAGTATCGCGAATGGTTGCTCGCCAACGGCATGGCGGTCGCACAGCGTTGGCGCTACTCCTATCGGGTCTTCGACAACGGGGTGGCGATTCCTGCCGTTGCTCGTGCGCTCTGGCGTGATCAGGATGGCGAACAGCGTTGGCCGCTGCCGTTCCACAGCGCCGGCCGGCAGAGCTTCTATACCTGGCTCACCGAAGATGCCCATCCGGCAGCCGATGCCGGGCCACTGACCAATCTCGCAGTTGCGATCTATCAGCAGCGCGCCGATGTGCGTGCCGCGTTTCCCGATGTGGTCGGCACCCATCGACGCGGGTTCCTCAACTGGTTCATCGAAGATGCCGCATGGCAACACCAGCTTGATCCGGCATTTATCAGGCCGATTCGTGACCGATTAGAGCAACTCGATCGGCTGGCAGCACCGGCGGTTTCAGCGGCAGCACCGGCCCCCATCGCGCCAACCCTCGCGCTCCCGCCGCCGGCATTGCCGCGCAATCTGGCCATCAAGCGCAAGATCTACTATGCGATCCGCAATCCACTGCGGCGTATTGGCTGGCATCAGCAGATCCGGCGGATGCTCGGCCGGCGGATGCTGATCCGGGTGTATGATAGCCTGGTGCTCGAATCCGATCGGTTATTGACGGATACGCAATCAACAGCGATTGTTGATCCGGCGCACCGGCCGATCGTCACACCCATACGTGGCCTCAACATCATCGGCTATTTCGGCCATCCCACCGGTGTCGGTGAAGTCGCACGATCGGTGCTTCAGGCCATGCGCGACAGCGACTACCCGGTGTGTGCGATCGATGTCGAACGACACCTACCGCTTGATCCGCCTACCATGGAGTACGCCTACAATCTGGTCTGTGCCAATGCCGATGCCCTGCCGGGAGTACGGCAGGTGTTGGGCACCGGCTTCTGGCACGATCGCAGAACAATCGGTTTCTGGCACTGGGAGACAGCCAG
>CALLZL010000312.1 GCA_937859575.1 uncultured Chloroflexota bacterium | reverse complement strand
GGTGCTCTCGATCTCCTTCGACGGCGAGGAGACGATCCGCGCGCCGGTCGGGGATTTGACGAACTCATACGAATTCTGGCGCATGGCCTGGCATATAGCGACCCTGTGCCGTCACAAGGAGAAACCCAATGAAGATCCTGATACTGAGCGTCGGCTCCCAGGGGGATGTGCAGCCGTATGTCGCGCTTGGTGCCGGCTTGCAGGCGGCCGGGCATGCTGTGAGCCTGGCGACGAGTGCACGTTTTGGTGCGCTTGTTGCGAGCGCCGGGTTGCGCATGGCCCCCTTACAGGCCGACTTTATGGCGTTGATCGATACCCCCGAGGGCAAGCGGTCGCTGGCGGGCGGCAACCCGTTTAGCCTGTTGAAGAAGGTCGAACCGATGCTGCGCGGCATGCTCGATGAATGCCTGGCGCATGCGTCCGACACCGACATGCTGATCTACCACCCCAAGGTCCTGGCCGGTCGGCATATTGCCGAGGCGCACCGGATCCCGGCGATCGTCGCGCACCCGGTACCGCTCTTCTCGCCAACACGTGCCTTTGCCTCGCCGCTGATCCCGTTCGACAACCTGGGTGGAGCGCTCAATCAACTTAGCCACCGGCTGCTGATCTGGCTGTCGTTCAGCTTCTTCCGCACAATGATCGGCCAATGGCGCAGTGAGGTACTCGGGCTGGTACCCGGATGGGATGAACTGAGCCTTGGCGGTCGGCCATTGCCGCGAATCTATGGCTGTAGCCGCCACCTGGTTGCACAGCCCGCCGACTGGCATGATCACTCGTTCATCAGTGGAAGCTGGTTCTACGACCAGGCGCATACCTGGCAGCCGCCGGCTGCGCTTGAACAGTTTCTGAGTGCCGGTGCACCACCTCTGTATATTGGCTTCGGCAGTATGGCCGGCCCCGATGCGGCACGCATCACCCGGCTGATCGTCAGCGCTCTTGAGCGGGTCGGTGTGCGTGCCATTCTGGCGCGTGGTGCCGGTGGCATTACTGCCGATCAACTCCCGCCCTCCGTCTATCTGATCGACCATGCGCCACACGATTGGCTCTTTCGCCATGTGGCGGGTGTCGTGCATCATGGCGGTGCCGGAACCACAGCCGCCGGGTTACGTGCCGGGTTGCCAACCCTGATCTGCCCGTTCTTCGGCGACCAGGTGTTCTGGGGGCGGCGTGTCATGGCTTATGGTGCCGGCCTGGCACCAATTGCCCAGCGCCGGCTCAGTGTCGATCGACTAGCGACAGCCTTCGATGCCCTGATCCACGACGACACCATGCGGCGGCGGGCTGCAGAACTGGGGGCACTGATCCGTGCCGAAGACGGGGTCGCTCAGGCAGTGCGCTGGATCAGCCGACAGTAGCGGGGCAACACCCAGGAGTGCTGCCGACGTTGACGCCGCCGGCATCAGCGCGTATAGTAGCTCGCGACCGCCCGGCAATGTTGCCGAAATTGTGTGCGTGCCCGGCGGATGGATCCGGGAGCAGCCGTGTGTGCTGCACCAGTAATTTGAGGAGACCCATGACCCGTATTGCGTTTATCGGTGCCGGTAGCCTGGGATTCACCCGTGGCCTTGCCCGCGATATTCTCACCTTTCCGTTGCTGCGCGATGCCACGCTGGTCTTGATGGATATCGATGCCGAGCGGTTGGAATTTGCCCGAGCTTCGGTGCAGCGGATTGTTGATCTGGGGAAGTATCCGGCCAAAGTAGAAGCAACGATGGATCGTGCCGCGGCGCTTGAGGGCGCCGACATGGTACTGGTGACCATCCTCGCCAACGAGATGAGTGTCTGGCGTCATGATATCGAGATACCACTGAAATACGGTATCGACACCAATGTCGGCGACACCCGCGGGCCGTCGGGGATCTTCCGTGGCTTGCGTACCATTCCGGTGATGCTCGATATCGCCCGCGATATGGAACGCTACTGCCCCGATGCCTACATGCTCAACTACACCAACCCGATGGTGCTGCTCTGCCGGGCGCTGCAGCGCGAAACCAGCATCAAGCTGGTCGGATTGTGTCACAGTGTGCAGGGCACCTCCGAGATGCTGGCGAAGTGGATCGGTGCGCCGTATAACGAGGTCACCTATCTTTCGGCCGGTATTAATCACATGGCCTGGTTTTTGCGGTTCGACTGGAACGGCAAGAATGCTATTCCACTTATTCGCCAGGCGATCACCGAGCGCCCCGAGATCTATAACGAAGAGCAGGTGCGCAACGAGCTCTTTCTGGCGCTCGACTACTACCCGACCGAGTCGAGCGGCCATCATTCAGAGTACAACTGGTGGTTTCGCAAGCGGCCCGACCTGATCGAGAAGTACTGCACCCACGGCACCGGCTGGAATCCGGGGGTTAGCGCGGCGGCGATCAAGGGGTACACGATGCGTGAGGGGATGTGGCGCGAAGATGCGAAAAAGTGGTTTGCTTCCGAGAACCCGATTTCGCTGGAGCGTGGCCACGAGTATGCCTCGTCGATCATCAATGCGCTGCTCGGCGGTGAACCATTCGAGTTCAATGGAAATGTCGCCAATACCGGGCTGATCACCAACCTGCCGCAGGGCGCGTGTGTTGAGGTGCCGGTGTGGGCCAGCCGGCAAGGGCTGCGCCCGGTGCATGTCGGTGCATTGCCGGCGTCGGTGGCGATGATGACGA
Organism: uncultured Chloroflexota bacterium; assembly: GCA_937859575.1. Lineage (GTDB taxonomy): Bacteria > Chloroflexota > Chloroflexia > Chloroflexales > Roseiflexaceae > CALLZL01. The sequence continues at coordinate 6,189 of CALLZL010000312.1, read as the reverse complement.
GCATCACAGCCCAGCTTGAAGAGCTGACCGTCGAAGGTTCGATCAGTGGCGATCCGCGCATGATCTACCAGGCGATCGCGCACGACCCGCTGACGGCGGCGGTGCTTTCGCTTGCCGAGATTCGCGATATGGTGAACGAGATGTTCGCGCAGAATCGCGATTACTTGCCGCAGTTCAAGCACTTTACAGTTTAGGGATAAACCGCAGAGGGCGCAGAGGGGGGGATCTCTGCGCGCCTCTGCTCAGAATGACACAGGCGGTGGATACAGGATGGTACGTCACACCCTTCCGCTATGCTAACAAATGAGGAGCAGCCATTGAATACTACGCTCTTGTCGAACTACTTCAACCTCGATGGCAAAGTTGCGCTTGTGACGGGCGCGAGCGGCGGGATCGGCTCGGCGATTGCCCGAGGGCTGGCGATAGCCGGAGCACGGGTCGCCATCCATGGCCGCTCGGCCGAAAAGCTGGCGAAGGTCGCGGCAGCGATCGGTGCTGCCGGCGGTGTCTGTGAACAGTTTACTTCGGATCTTGGCGACCACGAGGCGCCGGCAGCACTGGTGGCAGCGGTTGCCGAGCGCTGTGGCGGCATCGATATCCTCGTCAACTGCGCCGGCCTCAATCGGCGCATGCCGATCAACGAAATGACACCCGAAGTCTATGATCTGATCATGGATGCCAATTTGCGTTCGGCTTACTTCCTCAGCCAGGCCGCGCTGTCGCACATGATCGCAGCCGGTGGCGGCAAAGTGATCCACATCGGTTCGCTCACTTCGTTGATCGGCCTGGCCAATACGTCGGTGTACGGCATGACCAAGAGTGCACTGGCGCAACTCACGAAGACGATGGCAGTTGAGTGGGCGCAGCACAACATCCAGGTGAACTGCATCTGTCCCGGGTTCATCGCCACCGATCTGACGGCCAATCTGTTTGCCGATCCGGTGAAGAGCGAATGGATTCTGAGCCGTATTCCGAGCCATCAGCCGGGTAAACCCGATGATCTTGCCGGTATGGCAATCTACCTGGCATCGCCGGCAGCCAATTACACCACCGGTCAGGTGCTCTTCGTCGATGGCGGGTTCACGGCGGGAAGTCCGTGGTGATACGCGCTATGCGTGAGGGGGGGGTATGGCTGGCATCAACGGTATCCTCGAAACGGCGCTCTACGTTGACGATCCGCAGCATTCGGCGGCATTCTATCAGGGGCTTTTCAACTGCGCATCGGTTGCAGTATCGGATCGTCTGATCGCGCTTGCTGTCGTACCGGGGCAGGTGCTGTTGCTTTTTAAGAAGCGGGCCTCGCTGGCGCTTGGCCCGACGGCGCATGATGGTGATGGGCAATTACACATTGCGTTCGCGATCGCGGCGGAGGATCTGGATGCATGGCGGATCCAGTTGCATAACAGCGGGATTGCCGTCATCGAGGATCGTGTGTGGGAGCTCGGCGGGCGCAGCCTCTTCTTTCGTGACCCGGACGGGCACCTGGTCGAACTCGGAACCCCCGGGATCTGGGCAAATTATTAATGTATGGCGGCCGGCTGCATGTACAAAGGGTGTGGCGCAGGGTGTTCCGGCTCTGCGTGGCACTCTTGTTTGGTGCGTTCACCGCCTGCGCGCAACCTGGCCCGCAGGTGCTGGTGGAAGGGCTCAATCAGCCACGTGGCATGGCGCTCGATCATGCCGGTAATCTGTATATCGCCGAGGCGGGGACCCTTGACCCGAGTGCTGAGGGGATTTCGACACCACTGACCAACTATAGCGGCCGGGTGTTGCGGATGGCACCCGATCGCAGCGTAACCGTCGCCGCCGATCGGCTGCCATTCACCAACTACGTTGCTGCGGGTGATGTCGGCCCGGCCGATGTGGCGCTGGTCGATGATATGTTGTATGTGCTGACCGGCGAAGGGTATGACGATGGCCTCTCGCGGGCAATTTTACGCATTGCGCCGGGCGGCGAACCCGAGCTATTTGCCAGTATTCTGGCATTTGTGCAATCGATCGAGCCGCCCAACTCACTGATGGGTGCCAGTGCCCTGCTTGCCAGCAACCCGTATGCACTGGCGGTCGCACCCGATGGCGCGGCCTTTTATGTGAGCGATGGCGCGTCGGGGCGGGTGTTCCGCATCGATCGCAGCGGGCAGATCCGCATCTTCGCCGAACTGCCGGGAATGCCGCCGCTGACCGGGCTGGCCTTCGGCCCAGATGGCCGGCTCTATATTGCGATGTTGAGTGAACTGCCGCTGGCTCCCGGCAATGGCGCGGTGTATGTAGCCGATGCCGATGGCACCCTCAGTATTGTTGCGGCCGGGCTGACGCTGCCGGTCGATATTGCCTTCGATACTGCCGGCACATTGTATGTGCTGGAGTTCAGCAGCGCCGCCAACCCCGCCAACCCGTATGCCGCAGCAAGCGGCCGATTAGTGCGCATCGACAGTGCCGGTGGGCGCAGCGTGGTGCTCGATAGTCTTGAATATCCGACTGCGATGCTCTTTACGCCCGATGGTGATCTGCTGCTGACCCTTGGTGGTGCATTCAGCCCTGCGCGTACCGGCCGGATCGTGCGGGTGGCATGTGCTGAGCTAGGCGCGCTGCCCGAAACCGGAGCCTGTTCATGAATGCTCGCCGGATGCGGTTTCTGTCGTACTACAAACCATACCTCGGCTTACTAAGTGCCGACATCGCCTGCGCCCTGGTTGTCTCGGTCACCACGCTGATCTTGCCGTTATGTGCCGGTTATATCACCAAAAACATCCTGGCAGGGCCGGCACCGGATGCCATACAACAGATCATGCTGGTCGGCCTGCTGATGCTGGTGCTGGTGCTGGTGCATGCGCTTGGCAATACCTTTGTCGATTACCACGGGCACATGATGGGCACCCTGATGGAGAGCGACATGCGGCGCGATCTGTTCGCGCAGTATCAAGCACTCTCGTTCCGTTTCTATGATGAGCATCGCACCGGCCAGTTGATGAGCCGCATTACCCATGACCTGGAGTCGGTGAGCGAGCTATGCCATCATGGGCCGGAAGATCTGACGATCGGGCTGCTCAAGTTCGTCGGCACTTTTGTGATCTTGCTCACGATCAACACCGAGTTGACACTGATCCTGTTTGCATTCTTCCCGCCGATGATCGTGTATGCGCTCTATTTCAACCGTAAGATGAATACCGCCTTGCGCATCAGCAAAGAGCGGATCGGCGATCTGAATGCGCAGGTAGAAGATACGTTGGCCGGCATCAGGGTGGTGCAGTCGTTTAGCAACGAAGCAATCGAGGAGCGCAAGTTTGCTGATGCCAACCGCCGATTTGTGGCCAGCCGGCGTGTGGGCTATCGCAGCGAGGCCTATTTCTACCAGGGCATGATGGCCTTTACCCAACTCATGACGATTGTGGTCGTGCTGTTCGGCGGCATGGCTATTGTCCGCGCCTCACTCGAACTAGCCGATCTGGTCACCTACCTGCTCTATATTGCGATCCTGATCGAGCCGATCCAGCGGTTCGTCAACTTTGCCCGGTTGTATCAAGAGGGGATCACCGGGTTTGATCGCTGCATGGAGATCATGGAACTGTCGCCGGAGATCCGGGATGCACCGGATGCGATCGACCTTGCCCATGTGCAAGGCCATATTGCGTTGTGTGATGTCAGCTTCCGATATGCCGATGATCGTGATCATGTATTGCAGCACATTTCGCTCGAGATACAGCCCGGCGAATATGTGGCACTGGTCGGGCCGTCGGGGGCCGGCAAAACAACGCTCTGCTCGCTGTTGCCACGGTTTTATGAAGTCAGCGCAGGGCGGATCCTGATCGATGGGCAAGACGTTCGCATGGTGAAACGCCATACACTACGCCGGCATATCGGCATTGTTCAGCAAGATGTCTATCTGTTTGCCGGCTCGGTGCGAGAAAATATCGGCTACGGCAGGCCGGATGCGACCATGGATGATATCGTCGCGGCGGCGAAACAGGCCAATGCGCACGAGTTTATTGTCGCCTTGCCGCAGGGGTATGATACTGATATCGGCCAACGCGGCATCAAGCTTTCGGGTGGGCAGAAGCAGCGCTTGAGCATTGCGCGTGTTTTTCTCAAGAACCCGCCGATCATTATTTTTGATGAAGCAACGAGTGCGCTCGATAACGAAAGCGAGCAGGCGGTGCAAGAGGCGCTTGAGCGGCTCAGCGGCAACCGCACCATGCTGGTGATTGCGCATCGCCTTTCGACAGTGCGCAATGCACAACGTATTCTGGTGCTCACCGAGCAGGGCATTGACGAACAGGGCACCCACGAAGCCCTGATGGCACGCGATGGGATCTATGCCGGGTTGTACAATACGCAGCTCAAGCTGTAACTGCAGCGGCCGCTCGATCCTGCGTGATATGAATCATGTTTCTGTGATCTCGCTGATTGACCGGGCACCGTTCGGCAAGCGAGCGCTGTGCCGCCAGTGCAATCACTACCGGTGCGCGGCCGTCGGCACCGCCGACCTGCGGCGCTTCGCCGCGCCGCAGTGCATCGACGAATGCCTGTAACTCGGCGATATAGGCATCGGTGTAACGCTCGATGAAGAAGTGGGGCGGCAGCGCGCCGTGCGCCGCCTGTGCATCCCGTACGACGGTCGAGTGCTGCGGGCGATTATCGACGACAACCGCTCCGGCGCCGAGTCCGAAGATATACCGACCGCCGCTGAGCAGCTGCAGGGTGGCGGCTATTTTGGCGAGCAGCGCCGGGTTGCGGAACGACTGGCAGATGACTGTGTGGCCGAACTGCAGCTGCGGGTGGCGTGCGGCGGCGTAGGTCAGCGTCGTGAACCCTTCGAGCAACTCGTCGTCGCTTGACTGGAGATGATCGATGCTCCAGGCGGAGTCAAAGTGGCCGACGATGAGATCAAGTGCACGATGCCACTGAGAAAGAAAGGTTGCGCGCGGCGTGTCCTTGGGACGCACGGCCGGCATAATGAGGCCAAACTGTATGCGCTTGCTATGGCAACATATATCACTTGGGATCATCTCAAGTGCGCCTAGATAGCGCTCTGCTCGGCGCCGGCGAACAATTGCGCGACCGAGAGATCTTCATCGATTTCGGGCCAGTGAAGCGAACGCCCGCCGGCGCCGATTTCGACGCGGTTGCGTTGTTCTGGTGAGGCGCTATGTAATAACGGAAACCAGATGATCGGCACACTCAAGATACGCCCATCCATGAGCGTTACGTTCATCAAAGCATCGTCAAAGTGAACTGACTTTGCCAGGGTGGCTGTCGGGATATGTGCACGTAGAGCTCGCGCGTTGGGCTTAGCTGAAGTAGTCATGCCATGCCTCCAGAAGTGCTTGCTGATGATCAGTGATGATCTGTTCGATATCATTCAACTCATGAGCGGCAAAGCCATAGTTGGCGGCAAGTTGGATCGGATCGAGCCAGAACTTTGCCTGATCGTCGGCTGCTTTCACATGGATATGTGGCGGTTCCTGCCGCTCGTTACTGAAGAAATAGAACCGGAACCGGCCGACACGCAAGATTGTTGGCATAATTCTCATTCAAAAGTTTACTGACATGATACACGATCTGCATAGCGAGCGCCCGCTGGCGTCAACGTCACCGCAGTTGCCGCCTTTTTCGATCGTTATGCGCCGATTGCCACCGGCCGACGCTCGTGCAGCGAACGCTGTGCCGCCAGTGCGATCACCACCGGTGCGCGGCCGTCGGCACCGCCGACTGGTGGCGCTTCGCCGCGCCGCAGTGCATCGACGAATGCCTGTAGCTCGGCAACATATGCATCGGTGTAACGCTCGATGAAGAAGTGGGGCGGCAGCGCGCCGTGCGCCGCCTGTGCATCACGTACGGTTGCCGTATGCTGGGCGCGATTGTCGACCGCGACAGCTCCGGCGTCGCCAAGCACTTCGGCGCGCTGGTCGTAGCCATATACCGCGCGGCGGCTGTTGTCGATCACCCCGATCGCCCCGCCGGCGAATGTCAGCGTCACAATTGCCGTATCGATATCGCCCAGCGTACCAATCGCCGGATCGACCAGGCAGGTTCCTGTTGCCGATACCGCTACAACTTCATCGCCCAACAGAAAGCGTGCCATGTCGAAATCATGGATCATCATGTCGAGAAACAGCCCACCCGAGCGACGGATGTAATCGAGCGGCGGTGGCCCCGGATCGCGGCTGGTGATCCGCAGCAGATGCGGGG
>CALLZL010000311.1 GCA_937859575.1 uncultured Chloroflexota bacterium | reverse complement strand
ACGCGAGGTGAACATACGATACGGCTCGCGGATCTCTTTCGTCACCAGATCATCGATCAGAACCCCGATATATGCTTCATCACGACGCAGGATCACCGGTGGTTGCTGCCGGATGAAGCGTGCTGCGTTGATACCTGCGATCAAGCCCTGTGCAGCAGCCTCTTCGTAACCGGTGGTGCCGTTGATCTGGCCGGCCAGGAACAACCCGCGCAACCGCCGTGCACCAAGATCGGCAGCGATTTCGCCGGTGGCGACGGCATCATATTCGATTGCATAGCCGGCACGCATCAATTCGACCTGCCGCAGCGCCGGTACACTGCGGAGCATTGCCCACTGTACATCCTCGGGCAGCGAGGTGTTGCATCCCTGCACATACACCTCGCTGGTTGCCCAGCCCTCGGGTTCGAGGAACATCCCATGGCGCTCTTTGTCGCTGAAGCGCATGATTTTATCTTCGATCGATGGGCAGTATCGTGGGCCGACACCTTCGATGACGCCGCTGAAGAGAGGCGCTCGATCGATATTGGCCTGCACAATTGCATGAAACTGCGGAGTAGTATGCACCAGGTAACATGGCAATTGTGCCCGCCAACCATGTACCATGGGGGCCGGAAAAACTGCCGCAGGTGGCCCATGATAGGCCGGCATTGGTGGGTGAAGTACCGCATCGGTGGTGTATTCCGGGTAGTAATGGCCAAAATAGCGTGGCGTATGACTGCCATGCTGAACATCGGCAGCACTGAAATCGATCGTACGCGCATCGATCCGCGGCGGCGTGCCGGTTTTCAGGCGCACCAACGGGAAGCCAAGCCCAGCGAGATCTTCACCAAGCGCCACTGCTGGTGCTTCACCGGCGCGCCCGGCACCCCAGATCGCACTCCCCGTAATAGCACGGCCACGCAGAAACGTACCGGTGGTCAAAATGAGTGCGTGCGATTGGTAGATCCGGCCGGTATGGGTAACCACCGCAAAGCTGTGTGGATTGCGCTGCACATGCGAATCCGTATGCGGTACTTCCGCAGCCGGCGGCAGGATCCGCTCAACCATTGCCTGGCGCAGATCAAGATTGGCGGTTGTTTCAAGCACATGCTTCATTTCAGCGGCATAGAGTCGTTTATCAGCCTGAGCACGCAACGCCTGGACTGCCGGCCCTTTGCTTTCGTTTAACAACCGAATCTGAATAAAAGTGCGGTCGATCACCCGCGCCATGACTCCACCGAGTGCATCAATCTCGCGCACCAGGTGGCCTTTTGCCGGGCCGCCGATCGACGGATTGCACGACATATGCGCCAGTTTATCGAGGTCGATTGTGATCAAGAGGGTGCGGCAACCCATGCGGGCGGCAGCATATGCCGCTTCGCAACCGGCATGCCCGGCACCTACGACGATAATATCGTAGTGTTGTGGATGTATCATTGTCTCTTCTGTTCATACAATGGCGCTGCCACTGTATGAAGCTGGTTTCCTGCGCGTATAGGCACAAAGCCTCGTACTATTATAACAGGGTATCGTGATGCGAACGGTTCCTGCCAGGGTAAAGACAATATGCTACAATGACGACCGGAAGGGAGCCGCACAGAAATGCAGCGACAGTTTCTGCGGCAGCAGAACAGAACGCATCTCACCAGGTACCGCCGCTGGTGCTACTACCCATATCTCTTCGTTGTGCTACTGATCATGACTGCCTGCAGCGCAGCGCAGGATCAGGCGACTGATCTGCTGGTATCACCTGCCGGAGGCGGCATTTCGCCTGAAAGTGTAGCCGAAAATTTTTTCGAAGATCTACGCAGCGCGTTACAGGATCCGTCGCTATCGAGTGAAGTAACGCAAAGCTTCTGGGTTGAGCGGCTGGCATCCTATTTTGCACCCAGCGAGCGCGATGCGCAGAGTATTGCATTGCGTGCTTCACTGGCACGGTTTGCACGCGATCGCGAACGCCTTGGTGAAGATGAGATCTTGACATTAGAACTTACCTTTGATCGGCCGGTCAAGGTTGCCGACAACGGTCAGCGAGCCATGGTGCAGATTCCCAACGGCACATTGCATATGCTGATCATCCGCATGACCGAACGGGGGCCGCTAACCATTTACGAACAGCCGATCGGGTTAGATCAGGTAATCGGCAATCCAGGCGGCCTCGTGCCGACCATCAGAATCAGCGATCGCTGGTTTCTTACTGAAGGATAGTCGCATGGCATCTTCGGCAGGGCAACGGGAGCGTACACAGCAGGCCCGACAGCGGGCCAATGCCGTTGCCAGCGCCAACGAGGAGCGCCGGCGACGCCAGGCAGCGGTGTTGGCCCAACTCGACTGCCTGCATGATCTTGCGGATGATACATTGCTGCGGCTGGCAGATATCGCGGTGTTCCGGGCGTTCTTCCCCGGCGTCATGGTGCTGAGCGAATTAACCCCCAATCGCCATCTGTATCTGATTCTGCGTGGAACGGTGATGCTCAAGCTGCACGACCGGATCGGCCGTGAAGTGCTGGTTGGGGTGCTCAACCGCGGCGACTGTTTTGGTGAAGGTGCTCTGTTTGGCGATCAGTTCCGCAATGTAGCAGTACAGACCGAGACGATATGCCATGTGTTGCAGATCCCGTTACACGAACTCCGCTCACTCATTGGTGAAGCACCCGATCTTGCCCATGCACTGCGCACGATTTATCGTCGCCGCCTGGTCGAAAGCACACTCGGGCGTATCCCGCTCTTTAGCCAGCTATCGCCACTTGAGCGGATCGGAATCGCCGAGCTATTGCAACCGGCAAACTATGTACGTGGTGAGCTGATCATTACGCAGGGGAGCCCCGGCACCGCCTTGTATCTGGTGGAGAGCGGCCAGGTACTTGTTGAACAGCATGGGCAACTGATCGCACAGCTCGAAGATGGCGACTTCTTCGGCGAGATGTCGTTGTTACACGATACACCCCACAATGCCGACATCCGTGCTCTGACACCTGCCGATGTTCTGATACTGCCGGCGACCGATTTCGAGGCATTGCTGGCACGCCAACCCACGCTGGCAGCCCAGCTTCATGATGTTGCCGAGCGGCGGCGCGTCTCGGCACTTGCACGGCAGAACAACCAGCAACGAGTGGCACAACTTTCGGCAGCTATCGAGCGTGGCCTATTGCGCGGGCGGCATGTGCTGGTGCGCGATCCACAACTCTGCGATCCGAATTGTCGGCAGTGCGAACAGGCATGTGCAGCACGCCATGGGCAGGCGCGCATTCGTGTCGATGGTGTTGCGCTCGAATCGCTGGAGATTACCGAGTCGTGCCGACAATGTAAAGTGGCACCTGAATGTGTCGAGGCATGCCCCGAAGATGCAATTCAGTGGAATGAGCGTGGTGCCCTATTTGTCACCGATCAGTGCACCGGCTGTGGTGCGTGTGTGCCTGCATGCCCGTATGATGCCGTGCAGTTGGTCGATCACACCAACCGGGCCGCAACACCACTCTGGGGGTTATAGATCGGAAGAGCACACGTCTGAACTCCAGTCACTAGCTTATCTCGTA
>CALLZL010000310.1 GCA_937859575.1 uncultured Chloroflexota bacterium | reverse complement strand
CGAGATAAGCTAGTGACTGGAGTTCAGACGTGTGCTCTTCCGATCTGTGGCGCTCGATCTGCTCTCAAACGGCCGCCTGATTATGGGCGTTGGGCTTGGTGCGCCTGCCGATCTCGACTTCGGTATGTTTGGTGAAGAGGAGAACGACCGGCTGCGTGCCCGCAAAATGGACGAAGGGCTGGCGATCCTCGATGGCCTGTGGAGCGGCGAACCGTTCAGTTTTCAGGGCGAGTTCTACAATCTGCGTGAGGTCACGTTTTTGCCGAAGCCGGTTCAGTCGCCGCGTATTCCGATCTGGATCGGCGGCGGCTATACCACCCTCGCGGCAGCCCGGCGCGGCGCACGCTGGGATGGCTTCTGGCCGCAGAAATGGCTGGAGCTCCTTTCGGTCGATGAATGGCGTGTGATTATGGATCGCGTCGCACGGCATCGCACGGCTGAAACCCCGATCGACCTGATCCAAAACGGGAGAACGCCAGGCCATGATCCGGCACAGGCGGCCGCGATCGTCGCCCCATTCGTCGCACTCGGCCTGACATGGTGGGTCGAACATGTCGAACCATGGCGGTTTGGGCTGGCCTGGGGCGACTACGTGACCGAACAGGTTGCCGAACAGATGCGCGAGCGTGTTCGCCAGGGGCCGCCGCGTGTAGCGGAGGAATAAGGCATCATGACGAGAGCGCTGATTGTATATGGCGGTTCGGAACGGCATGACCCGGCGGGTGTTTCGCACCTGCTGGCAACGCAGCTCGAACAGCATGGTGTTGACGTCACCCGTTCTAACAACTTCGACAGCCTGAAGACGCTCGACCTGCGTACGTATGATGTCATCCTGCCGATCTGGACAGCCAGCCAGATGGATCCGAGGTATATTGAAGCGATCCAGGATGCAGTACGCAGCGGAGTTGGCCTTTCGGGCAATCATGGCATTATCGACTCGGTTCGCCATGAGGCTGAATTTCACCTGCTGCTCGGCGGGCAGTGGGTCACCCATTTCGATTTCGCCGTCACGACATACGAGGTCGTGATGAGCGCGACACCCAGCCCGATTACTGCCGGGCTGCCTACCATCACCACAACCACCGAGCAGTACTACTGTCTCGTCGATCCGGCAAATACGGTTCTGGCGACCATGGATGTCAATGGCGTGACGATGCCGGTTGCCTGGACGAAGCAGTATGGGTTGGGGCGTGTCTTCTACTGCTCGCTCGGCCATTCGGTCGAGATCCTTTCCGATCCGACGACCCTGGAGTTGGTGACGCGCGGCACGCTCTGGGCGGCGCGGCGGCAGATCTGACGCCGGGGCGGTGCAACTGGCCGCAGCATGACGGTCGAATCGTCAGGAAGACAGGCGCGAGGCCTGTGAATCGCGTGCGGCAAGCTGCGTCTGCATGGCGGCACCGGTAGCCTGTGCCGCAGGGTCTCCGCTCGCCAGCAAGGCATGCGCGACCGTATGCTGATCGGTATGGCTACGGTTCTGGCTGAGTTTATACTTCCCCTCCAGGCGCGTGACCGCGATCTCGAAACCGACCACCCCTTGCAGCATGCCTTCGCGGAACTTCACCGGCAGGCTTTCCCAATGTGTCTGATAGGCGGCCTCGTAGGTGGCGATCAGTTCACGCAGCGAACCCTCCAGTGCAGCATGCGCGTCGTTGAAAAAGACCGGCTGCGGCACGCCATAGGCATGCACGGCGATATAGTTCCATGTCGGCACACTCTCGTGCTTTTCATAGAGTGAGGGGGAGATATAGGCGTGTGGCCCGTTGAAGATCGCCAGTGCTTCGCCGGTGCCGAAGGTGCGCCACTGCGGGTTGGCCTTTGCCAGATGGCCGATGATCGTGAACTGACCGGCATCATCGCGTAGCGCCACCGGCACATGCGAGGCGAATGGGATCCCATCAAGAATCGAAACCAGAGTGATAAACGCATGTTCGCGCATAAACGCCAGCAGGATTGCCGGATCATCTTCGCGGTTGGCGTGCGGAATATACATACGCATGCTTCCTCTCTATAGCACAGTGCACAACGATGGATCGCCGGGAGCGCGGGCGGCTCGCCCGCATGCGCACCGATCACTACGCCTGCACTGCGCTCTAGATCGGTGCCGACCGGGTGCATCCGCTACTACTATCGCAGAACGACAGTATCCCCGCAAGAGACAAGCGACGAGGTTGCAGCCAGGTGACGCTCCGCAGAGGCTAAAGCCCCGCGGCTTCTTAGACAACGCATGCAGCAACCCGCTACGTTAACGCCTCATGGCTCCGTCCGAGCCATGTCCCCGAAGGGACGTGTTGCACCAGTTCGAGGAACACCCGAAATGTTTTACACCGCGCAGGCATTGGGCGCGGCAACCGGCAACATTTCCTGCTGTTCTGGCGAAAGCCGTCGAGAAACCCGCCTCACCACTCGCACTCACGTGCGGCGGCTTGCGGCGGGTTCTATAAGGTCAATGGTCGGCATAGCCTGGTGTGCACTCAGGGTCCGGTTGCTCCGCCCAACCCCGCATCACGGGCTCGTACAATCGCCTGGGCCCGGTCGGCAACCTGCAGCTTACTGAAGATATTGCTGATATAGTTGCGCACCGTCTTTGGGCTGAGCGCGAGCCGTTCGGCGATCGCCTGGTTGTTTTCGCCCTGTGCGATCAGTTGCAGCACCCTGCGTTCGCTCTCGCTCAATTCCGGGAAGGGCGGCGGCGTCGCGACCGACCGCTGCTCGAAGAAGCGCATCATTCGGCCTGCAATCGCCGGGCTGAAGATCGCCTCGCCATGGCCCACCGCCAGCAGTGCCCGGCTCAATTCCGTATCAGCCGTATCCTTCAACACATAACCACGTGCACCGGCGCGCATCGCCGCAAATACCGACTCATCATCATCGAACATGGTCACAACCAGAATGCGACTCGCTGGCTGTGCGGTCATGATCTGCCGGATAGCGCTGATCCCATCGCCGCCCGGCATCTGCAGATCCATCAGGATCAGGTCGGGGCATAGCTCGGCCGATAATCGCACCGCCTCCACACCTGATGTCGCCTCACCGGCCAGCCGTAATTCAGGATGGTTGGCGAGTAATGCGCGCAACCCCTTGCGGAAGATCGGGTGGTCGTCGACGATCAGCACAGCGACTACACTACTCATGGCGATCTCCTGGGAATGAACGCCCGGACGGCAACACCGGCACCGGGTGCGCTCTCGATGCTCAAGCTTCCGCCCAGCTCTTCGGCCCGCTCTTGCATGGCCAGCAGGCCGACGCCGGGGCGATGCCCGGCCGGCAGCCCGATACCATTGTCGCACACCGACAACTGCACACCCTGGTCGGTGATCTCGAGCCGCAGCATACACGATTCGGCATGCGCATGGCGGGCTGCATTATGCAACGCCTCAGATGCGATACGGTAGAGTGCCACCTCGATCGCAGCGGGCAGGCGCGGCAGCACAGCGGGCAGATCCAGATGCAGTGCAACCGGCTCGACCAGGCGCTCAAGGCTTTGCAACGCGCCGGCCAACCCGTGTTCATCGAGCATGGGCGGGCGTAAATCATAGACCAGGCGGCGGATCATGCCGGTCGCCTCAACCACGTCGGATTGCAGCTCATCGAGCAACGCTTCGGCGGTTGCAGGTTCGTTACACAGCGGCCCGCGCGCGACGCCGAGCTGGATCCGCATGGCCGCCAGGGTTGGCCCAAGGCTATCGTGGAGATCGCGCCGGATACGGCTGCGCTCCTCTTCTCTGGCTGCCACCAGCTGCGCTCGCGATTCTTGGAGCGCCTCGGAGAGCTGCGCCGCATAGAGCGTGATGCCGACCTGGCGCGCCAGATCGTGCAGCAGGTGCATTTCACTCGCCGAGAGGGTACCACCGCGCCGGCGGGCGGCTACCTCCAGGCTGCCGACCACGGTTGTGCCATGCATGAGCGGGATGACCACACGCTCGGCACCCGGCGGGGCCACGCCGACATGCACTGTCTCACCGTCGGGGTTACTGGTGATCGCCGCATACGGCAGTTTCAGGGTAGCAGTTATCAGCGCTGCAACCGCCGGCACAATCGCCTGTGATGCCGAGGCGTGATCGAGGCCGGCATGCAACTGGCTCAAAGCGCCATAGGGATCATCGGGCCAGCCGAAGATCAGGTGCTCGATGCCGCGCCGAATTGCAGTATGAACCGGT
>CALLZL010000309.1 GCA_937859575.1 uncultured Chloroflexota bacterium | reverse complement strand
GGGTAATCGATCCAGGCAACCCGGGTGCATGCTGGCGTGATGAATGGAACGGAAGCAATGAAGCGACGCACTGGTGGAACCAAACGGAGTTCGTGGCTTACCTTTCGGCGGCGGCTGTTGATTGTCCGTCTGCTCTTGCAGGGGCCATCGAGCAGTGACGACCTGATCGCGACGGTGCAGGCGACACTTGGCGATGACGGGTACCCGGCGGCGGCGGCGGCGGCACTCAAGCATGATCTTGATGCACTAAAGGGCGAGTACAACTGCCGGATCGTTTTCCAACGCGAGCATGCGCGGTATGTGCTGGAAGATCCGGGTGAGCTTGCACTGCTCGACATTTCGGGCGAGTTGCTTGAAGCGCTGGCGTTTCTGGATGCAAGCTACCCGGCGGGTACCGCTATCCCCGAACAGGCAGCACTGCGGGCACTCATCGATCGTGTCATTCAGCTCTTGCCGGCGCAGCAATCGTACGAGCTGCAGAGCCGGCGATCGCGTTCACGTTCACAGCTGGCGATGACCGGGAGTGGCCGGATCGATCCGACTGTGCTGCTCACGGTGCGGCGAGCCATCGACGAGAAGAAGGAACTGGCGTTTAAATACTGGAGCACCCACGATATCGGGGCACCGCGCCGCCATCGTGTCGCGCCATACGCTATTACATTCCGGCCTGAAGGGTACGGCTACCTCGACGCAACCCTGCTTGAGGTAACACCCGGCGGCAACGAGCCATCCCTGGCCGTAATCGATTACCGCCTTGATCGGATCGTGCCCGGCACCGTGCAGGTGTTGGCACGGCCGGTACCGGAGCCGCGCCCCGAGCCACGGCCCTACCAGTTGCGCTACTGGCTGCATCCAAATGTCGCCCGGCGGCGCGATGTGGTTGCGTATTTTCCGAGTACCGACGTGGCATACTATGATGACGGCAGTGCGATTGTGAGTGCAACGGTGACGAATCTATGGCAGGCGCGCCAGATTCTGCTGCGCTATGGTGATTCGTGCCGGGTGCTCGAACCAGTCGAACTGGTGACACTCTTCCGCGAGACGGCCAGCGGCATGGCGTCGATCTATGGTATTGGCGACTAACGCCGGCGCAGGCGTGCTGCGAGTTGCCTGGTTTCGCCGAGGCCGAAGAGTGCCGTGCATGCGAGGTATGTGGCGCTCGCGAGCGCGCCGCACAACACCAGCCATGCCAGAAGCACCGGGAAATCTTCCGGCCAGCGATACGTATCGCCTGGTTGGATGAAGGGGAGTGTTGTGGCCGCACCCTGTTGCAGCAGCAACAAGACGCTGCCGCAGACGGCTCCGGCGGCACCGATCACCAGCATTGCCGCACGGAACTCATGGCCGAAGCGGCCGATCCGGCTGCGCAACAGCAGCAGTAACACCAGCGCTTCGGCGATATTGGCGATACTAAAGGCCAGCCCTAATCCGAAGAGCCCATAGCCGGCCTGGAGCATGGCCCAGGCGATGACGAGATTCATCCCAACTGCAAGTGATGCAACCACCACCGGCGTGCGGGTGTCTTGCATGGCATAAAATGCCCGGACGATAATCTCGGCGGCGGCAAATGCCGCCAAACCTACAGCATAGCCGGTGAGCGCTGCAGCAGTGAGTGAGGCGGATGTCGCATCAAAGGCCCCTCGCTGGAAGAGCGCACGCAGACCCGGCAGTGCCAGGATCCCCAGGCCGGCCGCCGCCGGTAATGCCACAAAGAGCACACCGCGGATCGCCTGGAGCGTGGTGGCGCGAAACGCAGCAAGGTCGCTGGCATGCAGGCGTGCGAGCTGAGGGAAAATCACCGTGCCGACACTCAGGGCGATCAGGCCATGTGGTAGCATCATGAGTTGGAGTGCATAGCCATTGGCGGCGACCGCGCCGCTGCCGAGGGTTGATGCGAAACTGGCAATTGCGATCAGGTTGATCTGCCATGCCGACTGGCCGAAGAGGCGTGGCGCGAGCAGCCAGAGCACCCGCCTGGTTTCGCCCAATGCCAGTGGCGAGGTCAGCATCGGCCGTGCACCGATCTGCTGCAGGCCGGGTAACTGTACCAGCAGGAAGAGCAGCGCACCACTATTGACCCCCCACAGCAGAGCATCGATCCCACCCCATGGTGCCAGTAATGCGCCACCGATAATGCCGAGATTATAGAGGTTGGCACCGATCGCCGGTAGTGTAAAGCGGTCGAAGCTTTCGAGCGTGGCTTTAGCCAGGCCTCCAAGCCCGAGGAAGATTGGCTGAATCAGCATCAGGCGCAGGATGTGGGCAGTAAGTTGCTGTTGTGCCGTATCAAAACCCCGGCCGACACTGAGGGCAATAATCGGCTCGGCAAAGATCGCGATCAAGCTGCAGGCGATCAGCAGCGCCGCACAGGCCAGGCTCAAGATGGCATTGGCGAGTTGCCAGGCACGTTGCACGCGGCCCCCCGCAAGCAACTCGGAGAAGACCGGAATGAAGGCCGACCCGAGCGCACCACCGGCGATGACCAGATAGATCAGATCAAGAATGCCGAATGATGCCCGAAACGCATCGAGCGCCGGTTGGGTGCCAAACTGCGCCGAGATGATGACATCGCGCCCGAGGCCAAGCAATCGACTCGCAAGGTAGCCGCCGGCAAC
>CALLZL010000308.1 GCA_937859575.1 uncultured Chloroflexota bacterium | reverse complement strand
CGGCGGTTCGCCGATACCACGGGCACCAAAAGGCCCATGCGGTGCCGGATTCTGCACCAGCACCGTCTCGATATCAGGCACGGAGTCGAAGGCCGGGATGCTGTAATCCATGAAGCTTGCCGTCAGCAACTGGCCGTACTCATCGTACACCATGGCTTCGTGTAGCCCCCAGCCGATCCCCTGGACCGTGCCGCCGTGGATCTGGCCGTGTACCATTGTCGGATTAAGGGCGAAACCAACATCCTGAATCGCCACATACTGCTTCAGCGTCACCTGGCCGGTATCGGGATCCACCGCCCCCTTGGCCAGGTGAGCCACAAAGCCCGGGGCATTCTCAGAAACCGCAGCGGTTCCCTCGCCGATAATCGGCCCTGGGCCGCCCTTCATGCCTTCGGCGCGATCGGCCAGATCACCAATTGAAATTGCCCGATCCGGCAACCCCTTCACATTGACTTTACCATCCTTGAGTTCGAGATCGTCGATACTGGCCTCGAAGTGGTGCGAGGCGGTTTCGAGCAACTTCTGCTTCGCGGCGCGCGCGGCATTCGCCACCGCCCCCGAAACACTGTAGGTTGTCTGGCTGCCGCCGCTTGGCCCGGCGCGCGGACCATCGCGCGTATCGCCCTGCAGCAGTTCGACCTGATCGGGGTGGATGTCGAGAATTTCGGCGGCGATCAGCACCAGCGAGCTGTTAACCCCCGAGATATCGACCGAACCGACATGGAGGCGCACCGTGCCATCGTTATCGACGCGGCAGACCGATGCAGCGGGCGACATACCACACGGCCAACCGCCGACGGCGATGCCGATCCCTTCGTTCGGCCCGAGGTTCTGCTCCTTCCAGGCCGGGTGGTTCTGCAACTGCTCAAGGCATTCGCGCAGCCCGATATTCGGCCATGGATCATTATTGCCCATCAGATCGCCACTCTCGACGGTGCTCTTCAGCCGCATTTCAAGCGGGTCGATACCCAGCAGATGGGCCATTTCGTCGACATTCGACTCGATAGCGAAAGTTGCAGATGGTGCCCCCGGCGCGCGGTACGCGCCGCCCTGCGGCTTGTGCGTCAGCACTTCGAAACAGTCGATCTGGACATTTTCGCATTTGTAGTAGCCACCCAGCAGGATCGAGACAATGCCGCCGAGGGTGAAGGGGAAGACACCGTTATCCATCATCACGCGTGCCTGGAGCGCCGTGATCGTGCCATCCTTCTTCGCACCGGTCTTCAGTTCGATAATCGTCGCCGGCGAGGGTGTGGTTGTCAGGAAATCTTCACTGCGCGTCAGCACCACCCGCACCGGCCGTCTGATCGTCACCGCCAGTGCGGCGGCGAGCGGGTCGATCAGGCCATACTTGGCACCAAAGCCGCCACCAATCGTCATCGGCACCACACGTACCTTGTTCTTGGGCAGCGACAACAGGCGGGCGACTTCATCGCGGACACTGAACTGCCCCTGGGTGCTGGTGTAGACGGTCACGCTGCCTTTGTGCGGATCGGGATCGGCCAGTGACGCATGCGGTTCGAGATAGGCCTGGTGGACGATCGGCGTGCGGTAGACCCGCTCAACCACGACATCGGCCTCGCGGAAGCCCTGCTCGACATTGCCGCGCTTGTAATGATTTTCGGCATGCAGGTTCGATGGTGCCCGCTCCTGCTCCTCGCCGTCTTTGTCGACCGCGGCATGAGCTGCGGTCAGGTCGGCACCCTCTTTGGGCAACCCATCGGGCCAGATAACCACCGCATCATCGGCGAGCGCCTCGACCATATCGACAATCGGCGGCAGTGGTTCGTACTCGACCACCACTGCATCGACGCCATCGCGGGCGATGGTTTCGCTCTCGGCGAGAACCGCCACCACCGGTTGGCCGCGGAACAGCACCCGCTCGCGGGCCAGCACGGCACTATGGCGCGAATTGATCGCCCGGTCGCGGGTCGGCAGGTCGTCGGCAGTATAGACGGCCACGACCCCCGGAATCGCCAGTGCCGCTGATGTATCGACCGAAAGGATGCGGGCATGCGCATAGGGACTCAGGACAACACCGGCATGCAGCATGCCGGGCAGCTTCATATCGGCGACATACTCGGCCGAGCCGGTGATCTTCTCCAGCCCTTCAAGCAGCTTACGACCTTTGCCGAGGTAGCGGTATGATGAACCATTCTGATCCACGAAAACCCCCTTTGTTTGCCTGCACAACCCGGAATACATAACATGCAAAACCGCTACCGAACCCGGCAGCGGTGGCGCGAAGTGCATTTGATCGCGTCATATGCCTCTATTGTACCAATCCCCTCTGCTCTGCGCAAGCAGCACCGTAGGTCGCCTGGGGCTTATGCGTTCTCGGTCTGGCACCGACGCCGGGCGGCTCAAGCCACCGGCTACCCGCACCAAGGCCGCTTTCGCGGCCTCGCTCAGCCCGCGAAGGTGGGCTTCGCAGCGGTAGCCCGCGCGTTGACGCACCGGGCATCGTGAGAACGCATACGCCCTAGCCATGCCGGCGGGGGGCGACGGGAGGAGGCCGGCATCTGGTATACTGAGCGATACCCGGGTTACTGAAGAGACGGAGGCATGTGTGCCCGCGATACTGGCGCAAATCATCACATCTGCCGAACCGCAGG
>CALLZL010000307.1 GCA_937859575.1 uncultured Chloroflexota bacterium | reverse complement strand
GCCGAGAAACAGATCGATCTGGCGCAGCAGGCGCAGGCGGGCGGCACGTTCGTCGCCGAAGGCGCTCGAAAGGGCACGCGCCCAGGGGGTGTCGGGGAAGCAGAGACGATTGGCGGTTTCGCGTTCGGGCCAGGGTAATGCATCATAGGCGGCCTGAATGCAGCGGCGTGCAAAAGCGGCACCGGCGATCTGTTCGATCTCGCTCACGGTATAGCGCAGCACCTCGGCATAGCGCGTGCCCTGGGCATCGATCGGGAGCGCCTGTACCGCCACACCGATGCGCGCCCGATCACGGTCGAGCGTCACATCCCAGTTGGCGGTGGCCGCCAGTACGTCCATCCGGTCATCGAAGATCTGGGCGCGGCGCGCACCATAGACGGCGCGCAGTAGCCGGTAGCAGGCGGTATACGAGAACTGAAAGGCCCGCATGAGGCGTTGCCCTTCGCTGATACTTGGTTCGTAGGGCCAGCGCATTTCGCCGGGGGTGATCTGGCGCAGCGTAGCAACATGCGTGAGCCAGGCAGTGGCCCACAGGCCGGCACTCGTGACGTCGAGTACCAGCGATGGGCGTTGCAGATCGGCAATATAGCCGATCGTATCGATCAGCACCGCACACCAGAGCAGGATCCACGACCAGCGCAGGCGTGAGTCGTGCAGGCCAAAGAGGTGCTGCAGCAGTAACGCGAGCGCCAGCGCGCCAAAGTAGGCCGGCCCGGCCGACATCATCAGGAAGAACCAGCCGGCATCCGGGTGGGCATTCTGCGCAGTGAACATGGCCAATGCGCCGACGGCAAACGAAGCCATGAGCATAACAGCAGTGGCGCTGAGTTCGTGCAGACGCGACTGGCGCAGGTCGGCGTCGAGCAATGCGGCAAAGGCAGCCATCAGCACAAACACAAACGCCAGCCCGTCGAGTGTGATCCAGAAGCCGGTCGCTTCGGGCACCAGGAAGCGTACGACTCCCGAAAGTGCGGCAAGGGCAGTGGTGATCACCAGCCCGGTCATGGCCGGGGCGATTGCGGCACCACGATAATCAGGCTGCAGCGCGATCAGGGCACCGAGCGCCAGCACCCACAGCCCGGCCGAGATCAGCAGCCCGGCCCAGCCGTATGGCCCACCCTCGGTCACAATCGTCAGCAGCGTCAGCCCGAGCGCCAGGGTTGCCCCGGCTCCGGCGAGCAGTGCCGGCCGGCGGCCATAGCCACGGCGCACCGCCCAGCCGATCCCGGCGCGTGCTACTTCCCAGACGGCAAGCAGCATGGCACCAAGAACCGGTACCACCACCACCATAAGCAACACAAAGCCGAGCAACTGTTGCGGCAGGCTACCGCGCAGCAGGCCAAGGATCGGTACCACTAGCTGATCATTCCAGAAGATGATCGCGGCAACAACCGCGAGGGTTGTGTAGATCGCCGTCAGCCCGCCATACAGCGAAAAGATTCGTTCTTCACGGCTGAATGGTGCGCGTTGCTGCAGCTTATCCCACAGGCGGGTGCGCACAAATGCCAGCGATCGGCGGCGCAGATCCGGCAGGCGCAGCAGATCGACCATGATATAGTAGCCGTCGAGTTCGAGCAGCGGGTTGAGGTTGAAGATCGTTGAGACAAATGAGGTAAAGGCGATCTTGAAGGCCAGCGCGGCAGCGGCATTGGCGATCAGATCGGCGGGAAAGAAGAGTGGCAGTGCCACTGCCGTGATCGCCGCCAGGCTTCCGATGAAGAGATCCGACATCGGGCCGGCGGCCGAGACGATAATCCGGGCGCGGCGTGGCGAACGCCAGATGTCGCTGGTGTCGATAAATGCCGCCAGCAGGCCATAGTAGAACATCACGCCGCCGCCATGGATGGTACGCCGGTAATGTTTGACGGCCAGTGCATGGGCGCTTTCGTGCATGATCAGCGATACCAGCACGGCACCCCAGAGCGCTACCAGGCCGATGGTGACCGATCCGCCAAAGCTGAGCAGCTGGTAATCGGCCTGATCGCTGAAGAGTGCCACCGCGAAGGCGGTTAATCCGGCGAGTACAACGCACACCCAGATCGCGACAAATACTGGCGTAAAGAGCAGCCGGCCTCCATAGCGATAGATCGCGCCGAACCATGCATCAAGGTTGCTGATCTGCCACGAGCGGTTGGCAAGCGTGCGCAGCATCTGCCGCCCCCAACCTTCGGCGGTCTGCGCACCAAGAT
>CALLZL010000306.1 GCA_937859575.1 uncultured Chloroflexota bacterium | reverse complement strand
CACGGCGGGTTGACCCACCTGCCGCCCCCCCCCTCCATCCGCCGTTGGCCCACCCCCCCCAAAATCCCCGCCGATCTGTGCTTCACCGCCATAGGTCAGTGTTGTCTTGCCATTCTCTTCCACCAGATCGATCGTACCGACACCATCGACAACGGCATTGGCGCTCTTGCCGTTGGCAATCAGCCTATAGTGATGTGGATACTGCACATCCTCAAGGCGGATGCGCCCTTGATAGGTGCCCCGGATCGACTGAATACCAATCTTGACGATTCCCGTAAACTCGTTCTCGCCGGGCTGCTCAAGGCGCTCGCATCCCGGAACAATACGCGCCAGCACGTCGATGTCATTCAGCGCGGCCCAGACATCCTCGCGTGCTGCGTCGAATGTGTAGCTGCCGGATACTTTCACGGTATCCCCCCCTTTCACTTGAAACACAAAAAACCGCCCAGGAGAAAATTCGGGCGCAGTTTCGCAGAAACAAGCAGCAGACGCAATGTACCAGTACAGCAACAATACGCCCGCTCATCACATGCCCGACGTTGGACGGTATGAAAATGTATCGTAAAAAAACCTTCGCCCCAATGGTACCCCCGATCAGAATTGTTTGTCAAGGCGATTGAACGATATGATTGCTCAATCGCCCTGATCCGCCATTCCGATCAGAACCAGAGCTACTGACGCCGCACGCCGATCCTGATCGAGCGGGCGTCATCGAGGTCGAGCACCACCTGGTAGGCACTCTCGGGCGGGGCCGTCAGCACCAGATCCTCGGCAAGCGTCTCGTTGCGTACATAATCACCCCAACTGCGCAGCATGGCTTCTACCTCGGCATCACCATCGGCACCACCAAGATAGACGACGATACGGTCGCTGATGGCGAACCCCGCTTCTTTGCGGGCATCCTGAATATTGCGCACCAGTTCGCGTGCCAGCCCTTCGCTTGTCAATTCCGGCGTCAGTGCCGTGTCGAGGGCACACAACACACCGCCATCTTCGGCAACTGCATACCCGGCGGGCGATGATGTCTCGACCAGGAGTTCGTCGTGTTGCAATTCAAGCTCGCTACCGCCCACGGTGAGCCATACGCTTTGGCCCTGCTCGACGGCGCGGGCGGCATTGCGCGCCGTGTCGCCGCTCAGCTCGCGGAGTGCGGCGGTGAGTTGCGGCACCAGCTTGCCGTACTTCTTACCGACAATGCGCAGATTGGGTTTGAAGCGATACTCGATGAAATCGGTCGAACTATCGAGGAAGCGAACCTCCTTGACATTCAACTCATCGCGCAGTTCGGCCTCGAAGCGCCGCAGCCCATCGGTGCCAGCAGCCGTGGGTGCCCGCACCCATAACTGCCGCAGCGGCTGACGTATCTTAAGGCCGGCAGCCTTGCGGGCGGCCCGACCCAGGCTCACCGCCTTGAGCAGTACTTCGGTATCATCGACCAGTTGCTGATCGACCAGTTGCTGATCGACCTGCGGCCAGCGCGCCAGGTGCACACTTTCGGGCGCAGCGGCATCGACGCCGCGCACCAGGTTCTGGTAGATCGCCTCGGCGGCAAACGGAATGAATGGTGCCGCCAGTTTCGTGACCGTCACCAGGCATGTGTAGAGTGTGGCATAGGCAGCCTGTTTATCGCTATCGGCTTCCGACTTCCAGAAGCGGCGGCGGTTGCGGCGCACATACCAGTTCGAGAGTTCATCGACGAACGCCTCGATCTCGCGGGCGGCGCCGGTGACATCATACGCCTCGAAGGCGGCCGTGGCATCATGCACCAGTGCATGAAGCCGTGCCAGTGCCCAGCGATCGATCGGCGCAAGGTGTTGGTTCGCCACCCCATGCGCCGGCGGTACCCAGCCATCGAGGCCGGCATAGGTCACGAAGAATGAGTAGGTATTCCAGAGCGTCAGCATGAATTTACGCAGGCTCTCGTTCACCAGCGCACTCGAGAAGCGGCGTGGGCTTCCCGGCGGGCTGGCCGTAAAGAGATACCAGCGCAGTGCATCGCTCCCCTGTTCGTTGATGACCGTCCACGGGTTGACGACATTACCCTTCGATTTGCTCATCTTCTGGCCTTCGCCATCAAGGATATGGCCGAGGCAGATCACATTTTTGAATGCCGGCCGATCGAAGAGCAGTGTCGAGAGTGCGTGCAGGGTATAGAACCAGCCGCGTGTTTGATCGACTGCCTCGCAGATATAATCAGCCTGATAGGCCAGCTGATACAGCTCTTGATTCTCCATCGGGTAGTGCCACTGCGCCACCGGCATGGCACCGCTATCGAACCAGCAGTCGGCCACATCCGGGATGCGCCGCATGGTTCCATGCTGGGCATCCTCCCATGTGATGGCATCGACATACGGCCGGTGCAGATCGAGATCCTTCAGGTTACGGCCGGCCTTCTGTTCGAGTTCGGCAAGCGAGCCGATACACTCGGTATAGCCATCCTCGGCCATCCAGATCGGCAATGGGGTACCCCAGTACCGTTCACGCGAGATCGCCCAGTCGATGTTGTTTTCCAGCCAGTTGCCGAAGCGCCCTTCACGGATATGTTCGGGGACCCAGGCGATCTGCTTGTTGTTCTCGACCAGCAGATCCTTCTTGGCAGTGGTACGGATATACCAACTGCGCTTGGCATAGTAGAGCAGCGCCGTGCCGCAACGCCAGCAGAACGGGTAGGAGTGTTTTACCCGCCCACTGCGGAACAGCAACCCGCGCTCCTTCAGGTTACGCGTGATATCGGGGTCGGCCTCCTTGAAGAACTTACCGGTAAACGGCAGATCGCCAAGCTCGGGCATGACCATACCCGCCAGATCGACCGAAAAGAGGGTCGGCAACCCGTGCTTACGCCCGATCTCGAGGTCGCCATAGGCCGGTGCGATATGCACGATCCCGGTACCGTCTTCGAGCGACACATACTCATCGGCGATCACGCGGTAGAGGCGCGCCTCATCGACCGTATCACCAGAACCGGGGGCACCATCAAACAAGCGCTCGTAGCGCACGCCGACCAACTCGTCGCCACGGAAGGTCTGTTCGACCACCGCTGTTTCCCCCAACACATGTGGCACGAGCGCCAGTGCCATCACGACCCGCTCACCATCGATGCTCGCCAGCGCATAATCGGCATCCGGCTTGACCGCCAGCGCCACATTGCCCGGCAATGTCCAGGGGGTTGTCGTCCAGGCCAGGAAGGCTGCATGCTGCAGGGCAGCGGCATGCCGTGCCCCAGCCGCCGTATGATCAGCGGCCGACACCTTGAAGCGCAGCCAGACCGACGGATCATCGACATCATCCTGGAAACCAAGGTTAACCTCGTGATCCGAGAGGGATGTACCACAGCGCGGGCAGTGCATCGTCACCTTGTAATCGCGGAAGAGCAGATCGTTCTGCCACAGCTTTTGCAGGATCCACCAGAGCGACTCGATATAGTTGTTGTCGTAGGTGATATAGGCATCATCGCTCACCCAGTAGGCAATACGTTCGGTAAATGCCTTCCAATCCTGGATGTAGTTCCAGACACTCTCGCGGCAGCGGGCGTTGAACTCGGCGATACCATATTTTTCAATATCCGGCTTGCCGTTGAAGCCAAGTGCCTTTTCGACCTCAATCTCAACCGGCAGCCCGTGGGTATCCCACCCTTCGCGGCGGCCGATGATGCGGTACCCCTGCATCGAACGATAGCGGCAGATCACATCTTTGAAGATGCGGCTGATTACATGGTGCAACCCCGGCCGGCCATTAGCAGTCGGCGGCCCTTCGTAGAAGACGAACGGCCGATCGCCGGCAGCGAGGTTCTTTTCCACCACCCGATGGTCGTTCCAGAGCTTGAGGACCCGCTCCTCGAGTTGTGGGAAACTGACCCGGGTGTCGACGGGTTGAAACGTCATCCTGACCTCCTCGCAATGTGCCTTGCGGCGAACGTTGGGCGGAGCACAACAAAAAACCCCGCCCCCTGAAACAGGGACGAGGCCACACAGAACCCCGCGGTACCACCCTGGTTGCCGCCGCACACACATGCGACGACCGCTCACTGAGATGCTATCACACCTCCGCCCTGATAACGGTAAGCGACACCGGACTCAACTACTTCGCCAATGGCGGTTCGTCTGTCGGCTCGGGAGGGATTTTCGGCCGCCGGCTCGGGTACGTCTCACACCTGTTACGTACTCGCTGTTCCGAACGGAAGGCGCCTACTCGTCTCCGTCAATGCCTGTACTCGCCATTGTACACGATCGATCGATCGTTCGCAATCGGTCGAAAGCACGATAATCACACGGCGTCGAGTACGGCATCGACGCTGACGGAGAAATCGCCGAGGAGCGACGACTGCGCCTCTTCGCCCCGCCCGAATACGCCGTGTTCTGTGTAGACGCCATCGTGGAGCGCAAGGATCGTCATCGTCGCATCTTCCGGGTGGACGATCCAGTACTCCTGGATTCCGGCTTCGGCATAATCAGCGCGCTTCTCGACCGTATCCCGCTCCGGGTCATCCGGACTCACGATCTCAACCACCAGATCTGCGCCAATCCAGAAGCGATTCTGCCGTCGCGGATCGTCGGCACGCACTACCAGCAGCAGATCCGGCTCGCGAAACTTGCCTGCGCGGATCTGCAGGCGCAGCGGCGCATACAGTACGATCCCGCCAATCTGCTGAACATATGCGTGCAGAGCAAACAGGAGAAAGCGGGAGATGACCTGATGCTTGTCCGTCGGCATGGGCAGCACCTCGATAGCCCCGTCGGTATATTCGAGCAAGCGGCGGCTGTGGTCGCTCATCGCAAGATACTGCTCAACGGTCCAGAGCCCCTGCAATGGCTCCAGATTCACCACCGTGTCGTCGCCCGGCCCGGCGATTCGCAGGCCACGTGTGCGTTCCGCGAGTGTCATCGACCACTCCTTTCATCCGCCCAACTGCGAATGTGCGATCAGTATACCCCGCACTGAAGCAGGTCGCAATCGTCCGTCCGTCTTCTCAGCGGCGCAGTTGCGGTACATACGATACCGGCGGCAGTGGTGTCGTGTATGCGCCGGGTGGGCCGGCGGCAGGGCGCGGGGCGCCGAGGTAATCGCGTGTAGTGGTGAAGCCAAAGAAGAGAACCAGCGCCGTCGAGGCGACGAGTATGGCGGGGGGGAAAAGGCGAAGCCGCAGGTGAGCCCCCCGCGCGGTAGGGGGGGTTGGCGTTGGTGGACACGATGATTACACCATGGTGCAGAGGAGGCGTGGTATCGTATGCAGCGATACAAGAGCGATACGAGTTCTCTCGCGGTCATACATTCAGGATGGGGCGTCAGTGTCGGCACAGCTGCGCCCTACGCCGGTTCTGGCGCTATGCAAGGGGATCACTGGCCTCTTGGCGAAAACGCGCGTGCTACAATGAAGTACGTCTCTGATGCAATACCCGCAGAGGAGTACCATATGACAGCTACGATCATTGCGACATTCGGCGCGTGGCTGCAGCGGCGGCGGCTGGCGCTCGGGTGGTGCCGCGACACAGCTGGTGATGCAGCTTCGTATGGGGTGCGGATCGCTACTGCGCTCCATGACTACTGGTATTTGAGTGATGGGAGCAAGGGTTGGCACTGGACGCGCGCGCTTCTGCCATATACCGAGCAGGCGGCGCCTGCCATTGGTGGCCGGTTGCTGGTGCGGGCCGGTCACTTTGCCGATCGTTTCGGTGAAGTACAGCTGGCGCAGGAGTTGTATGCACAGGGGGCTGCAATCGGCGAGCGGATCGGCAATCACGCCCTGCTTGCTGAGGCCGGGCGGAATCGTGCGGTCCGCGCAGAGGATCAAACGCTTGCCCGCTGCTGGGCCGAGGAGTCGCTGCGGCATGCGCAGGCGAGCGAGGTAGCGCGGGAGATCGCCTGGAGCATGATCGACCTCGCAGTATTGCTCAAGAACGAGGGCGACTTCGCTGCCGCAGCATCGCTCTATGAAGAAGCGCTCCAGCATTTCCGCACTGGTGGCTCAGTTTATGACATTGCGTTCGGATCCTATATTGTGGCACAGTTCTATGATGAGCGCGGTGATACGATGCGGGCGGAGGCACTCTTTGCGAGCCTTGATAACCAGGCGCTTGATATCGCCTTTATCGTGGTCGAAGTGCCGTGGCGGCTCGGCTGTATCGCGTTGGCATGTGGGGATGTGGAGCGTGCAGAAGGGCTATTTCACGAGTCGATGCGACGAGTGCAACACTACGACCTGCCGTATGTGCTGCGGCTCAACCTGGCCGGTTTAGCGGCGGTCGCGTGCCGCAATGGCGACTACCGGCGCGCTGCGCAGCTTCTCGGCGCCGATCAGCGGCACTTTGGTGACATACATGTGGGGCACTGGTTGGGGCCGTACTGGCCGATGTACGATGACGCACTCGCGGTGTGTCGCGAAACACTCGGGGAAGAAGCATTTGCGGTGGCGTGGGATGTGGGGCGCGGGATGGCAGTGGAGGAGGTGCTGGTAGTATGGCCTACCTGAATGCTGTACTCATAGACGAGCTAAATGATTACCGAGCCATTCACTCAGCTCCTCGCGTTGCATGCTACCTGCGGCAACGTCAAGAACAATCGCCTCCTGTTCGTCAACAGTCGCAGCAATCTCGTAGCCATTCAGCACGAGAAACGTTTCCATGACAGCATGCCCGGTGCGCTTATTGCCGTCGATGAACGGATGGTTTTGAATAATGGCATAGCCGATCGCAGCAGCTTTGTCGACAAGTGTAGGATACAATTCCTCACCGCCAAACGTCATTCGTGGTTGTGCGACAGCCGACTCAACCAAACCCATGTCGCGAACACCCGCAAATCCGCCTGATTGTTCCATCACGCGCTGATAGATGAGCAGAACTTCGCTCAGTGTTAGTATGCGTATCATGAGAGTCGACGGTAGAGTTCAGTATTCTTGGTGAGCACGTGGTCGATAGCAGCCTTTAGTGACATATCGGATTGCATCAGCAGTTCTTCAATACCAGCACGCACAAGTTCCTCAGGAGTTATCCCTAATTTGGCAGCCTTTTCCTTCAGTTGTTCCATGCGATCGTCCGTAATCTCAATCGTGAGTGCTGTCATCGGATTCCCCTTTGATAATTGATTGGCATACTCGCGGTACAGCCTCAGCTCGTGTTCGATATTCGCATACATGATACCACGCCGCTTCCGGCTGCGCTATGCGCTGCAAGGGGTATAATACTCAGTTGAAGGGTTGAAGGTTGAAGGCATGCCCTGCCCCTCGACACGCTCGGGAGCCGCGCAGCGAAGGGTTGAACGTTCAACACCTCTGCGGTTATGGATAGCAGAATGGAAGATACTGCTCTGCGTGTAGCAATGATGTTCAGTCTTCTGCAACCTTCAACTCGCAACGTGTAACTGCCGAAGGAGGCTCACCAATGAGCAATCTCCCCACCACAATGCAGGCGGTGGTGTGTCGCGGGCCGCGCGACTACCGCCTGGAGGAATGGGCGACACCACAGGCCGACGCAGGTGAGGTGATCGTACGGGTACGGTCGGTCGGCATCTGCGCCAGTGATCTTAAGTGCTATCTGGGGGCACCGCTCTTCTGGGGCGATGCCAAGCGGATCGGCTACTGCCAGCCGCCGGTGATTCCGGGGCATGAGTTTGTTGGTGAAGTGGTGGCGTTGGGTGAGGGAGCCGCCGAGCAGTATGGCTTGCAGATCGGCGATCTGGCAGTGTCGGAGCAGATCGTGCCATGCTGGGAATGCCGCTACTGTAAGCGCGGCCAGTACTGGATGTGCATGGTGCACGACATCTATGGCTTCCGGCAGCGTACCTTTGGCGCCATGGCCGAGTATATGCTTTTCCCCAAGGGCGCCCTCAACTACAAGGTACCGGCCGAGATCCCGGTGCAGTATGCCGCCTTTATCGAGCCGTTGGCATGCTCGATCCATGCCGTACAGCGCGGTGAAATCGAGTTCGGCGATGTGGTGGTGATCGCCGGTGCCGGCCCGCTCGGCCTCGGCATGTTCGCCGCCGCCCGCATGAAGAGCCCCGGCCTATTGATCGCTGTCGATCTTGATGATACGCGGCTCGAACTGGCAAAGGCGTGTGGTGCCGATATCGGTATCAATCCGCGCCACGAAGATGCGATCGCCGCCGTACAGCGCCTGACCGACGGCTATGGCTGCGATGTGTATATCGAGGCCACCGGCCACCCTTCAGCGGTGGAGCAGGGGTTGCACATGATCCGCAAACTCGGCACTTTTGTTGAGTTCAGCGTCATGCGCGAGCCGGTCACCGTCGATTGGACGATCATTGGTGATACCAAAGAGTTGAACATTCACGGTTCGCATCTTGGCCCCTACTGTTACCCAATTGCGATCGACATGATCCGTACCGGCCGCCTGCCAATGGAACGGATTGTTACGCATCAGTTGCCGCTGGTCGAGTTTCAGCATGGGATCGATATGGTGGCAGCTGGTGATCGCTCGGTGAAGGTGACACTGGTGCCGTAGCGCGGGGAGAACAGAAGAACAGAAGAACAGGAGAACAAAAGAACTGAGAACAGAAGAACAGGAGAACCGAGAACAGGAGAACCGAGAACAGGAGAACAGGAGAACAGGAGAACAGGAGAACAGGAGAACAGGAGAACAGAAGAACAGAAGAACA
>CALLZL010000305.1 GCA_937859575.1 uncultured Chloroflexota bacterium | reverse complement strand
TGCTCTTCGGCGCGGCGCTGCAGCTTGGCGGCCTCGGCGCGCTCTATGGCGTCGCGGCGCTGCTCATGGCGGCGGTGGTGCCGTTGGGGTTGCAGATTGCTCACCCCATGCTACTCTTCAAGCAGTAAACAGTATATTGACATACTTCAATATGGGGGTATACTGACATCGACAAGCATATTGAAGTCCGTCGATACGGCTGGAGCCTGTGAGGTCGTTCGTATCAATTCACGACATGCAGGAGCGAAGGTCTGGTGTTATGCCGCGCAGGTCATTCTTTTCGACAGGGCAAGAATAGGAGACGATCAATGACCACTCAGCTTCCAATTGCGATCATCGGTGCGGGCCCGGTAGGGCTGGCTGCCGCCGCACATCTTGTCGAGCGCGATCTGCCGTTTGTGTTGCTTGAATCCGGCAATTGCATCGGCACCAATGCCCTGGCCTGGGGTCATGTGCAGATGTTCTCGCCCTGGCGCTACAACATGGATCGTGCGGCGATCCGGCTGCTTGAGCAGACCGGCTGGCAAGCGCCCGATCTCGATGCCTTCCCGACCGGCCGTGCACTTGTTGAGCAATACCTCGCGCCGCTGGCTGCGCACTCTGCGATCGCGCCGCATCTGCGCCTCGGCGCACGGGTTGTTGCCGTGGCCCGCGCCGGCCTCGACAAGATGAAAAACGCCGGCCGCGACCAGGCACCCTTCGCACTCTATATTGCTGGCGAAGGTGGTGAAGATCTACTGCACGCTGCGGCGGTGATCGATGCCTCCGGAACCTACCAGACCCCTAATCCACTCGGGGCATGCGGCATACCGGCACCGGGTCAACGCGCGCTGGCCGACAAGATCGTGTATGGTATTCCGGATGTGCTTGGTGCCGCCCGCGAGCGCTACGCCGGCCGGCGCGTGCTGGTGGCCGGTAGTGGTCACTCCGCCTTCAATGTGGTGCTCGATCTGGCGACACTTGCCGAGGAGGTTCCCGGCACAACCATCACCTGGGTGGTGCGGCGTGCTGCAATGGGGCAGGCATATGGCGGCGGCACGAACGACGCACTGCCGGCACGGGGGGCGCTGGGCAGCCGGGTGCAGGCATTGGTGGAACGCGGCATCATCCGGCTCATCACCAACTGGCACACCGATCGACTCAGCACCACTGCCGACGGTATCGCTGTCGCGGCCGGCGAGCAAACCCTTACACCGGTCGATGAACTGATCGTCGCGACCGGGCTGCGCCCCGATCTGGCGATGCTCGGCGAGTTGCGGCTTGGCCTCGACCCGGCCGTCGAAGCGCCAACCGCCCTTGCGCCGCTGATCGATCCCAACTACCACAGCTGTGGTACTGTCCGGCCCCACGGCGTCGATGAGCTTGCACACCCGGAGCCGGGGTTGTATATCATTGGTATGAAGAGCTATGGCCGTGCGCCGACCTTCTTGCTGGCGACCGGCTACGAACAGGCGCGTTCGGTGGCGGCAGCGCTGGCCGGTGATTGGGAAGCCGCACGCCGTGTTGAGCTCGAACTGCCCGAGACCGGGGTATGCTCGACGCCAACGGCTGATGGTGGTGCCGCATGCTGTGACGGGCGCACCACTGCGCCGGCAGCATTCGCATCGTTGATTGAGATTGACCACACACCGACGACGCGGCAGACGGTTCCTGTGGCATTCACATCACTGATCGCCCCCGCGCGGGGGGTGGCGGGTGTTGCCGCGCCCACAGGCGGCTGGGCGCGGGGGGTGCGGGCCCCCTGCTGCCCCCCCGAGGAAAAGGGCGGGGGCGGCGGCACACCCGTCGATGCATCGGCCGGAACCGCCTGTGGCTGCCAGTGAGCGATATGGAAGCACCGGTCGCGACACCCAACGGCGCGGCGCGACCGGTGCCATGGCATCGTCGCATCTACTACGGCTGGGTGATACTCGGCACCGTCTCGCTGACCGAGGTGGTGTCATGGGGCATTCTGTACTACGCCTTTGCCGTCTTCATCACCCCCATGCACACCGACCTCGGCTGGTCGCAGGTGACGCTCACCGGTGCATTCTCATTGGCGCTGCTGATGTCGGGAGTAGCGGCTCTACCAGTCGGACGCTGGATCGATCGGCATGGCACACGTGCCCTTATGACGATCGGCGCAATTCTTGGCAGCCTGTTGCTGGTCGCCTGGTCGCTGGTTCACGAGATCTGGCTCTTCTACCTGATCTTTGCCGGGATCGGGGTCATCACCGCAGCAGTGCTCTACGAACCGGCGTTTGCGATCGTCGCAACATGGTTTCAGCGGCAGCGTGGTCGGGCGCTTACCATCCTGACCTTTTGCGGGGCATGGGCCAGTTTCATCTTCATCCCCCTCAGTGCCTGGCTTGTCGAAACACTCGGCTGGCGGCAAGCGCTCCTGGCACTGGCCGGTATCCTGGCAGCCGCCACCATCCTGCCACATGGGCTGGTACTGCGCCGCCGGCCGCAGGATCTCGGCATGCTGCCGGATGGCGCACACACACCAATCACCGGGTCGGTGGCTGCCGCATCTGCCGAGCATAGCCTGACACCAACCATGGCCCTGCGCGACAGCGGCTTCTGGTGGCTCTCGCTGGGGTTCGCCATCAGCACCTACAGTAGTGTCGCGCTGACGGTTCACCTGATTCCCTACCTGGTTGAGCGTGGTCATAGTGCAGGATTTGCCGCTACGGTCGCCCGCCTGTTCGGCCTGATGTCGCTGGCCGGCCGCATGCTGATCGGCCCGCTGGGGGATCGCTATGCCCGCCGACTCATTGCCACAGCCCTGCTGGGTATGCAGTTTGCCGGCCTGCTGGTGCTGGTGCTGACGCCGACGGTCATCGGGGCGCTGGTGTATGTGGCGCTCTTTGGCGCCGGTGCGGGAACCATGACGATCATGCGCGCAGCGATCCTGGCCGAGCGGTATGGAGCCGCCAGTTACGGCACCATCAGCGGCCTGCAACAGAGCGTACTGACCGCCGCGAAGACCTTTGCTCCGCTTGGTGCCGGCCTGATCGCCATGCTGCTTGGTGGTTATAGCGGCCTGCTCTGGGCGCTTGCTGCGCTCACCCTGCTTGGTGCGCTGGCGCTCCTGCGCGTCGCCGATCACTAAAGCGGCAACAGCCAGACCCAGATCGTTACGGTGGTGCTGACGGTGCCGCCAACCACCAGCAGGTGAAAGAGTTCGTGATAGCCAAAGAGCCGGGGGAATGGATCAGGCCAGCGCATGGCATAGATCAGGGCGCCGACGGTATAACAGAGCCCACCGCTCACAAGCACGAGCACCGGCACAAATGAAAGCTGTGCGGCGATCTCGGGCAGCAGCACAAGCGAAAGCCAGCCCATGCCGATATAGAGCGAAATCATGACCCAGCGCGGCAGGCGCAGCGTGATCAGCGAGAACGCAACCCCCAGCGCCGCCAGTAGCCAGATCGTCGTCAGCATGGCAACCTGAGCCCAGCCGGTGAGCATGATCACACAGAAGGGCGTGTAGGCGCCGGCAATAAACACGAAGATATTGGCGTGATCAAAGGCCCGGATGAGAATTTCGCGCCGGCCATGCCAGTTACCGAGGTGATAGATCGAACTTACCACATACAAGAGCACCATACTCAGGCCAAAGATCAAGAATGCGATCTGTTGCGCTGTATCACCGGCGCTCTGGATCAGCAGACCAATAGTGGCTGCGACCGCACCTACCGCGCCGGCACAGTGCAGCCAGCCGCGCAACAGCGGCTTTGTTCGTACGGCTTCCGGGCGGGTGTCGCTCAACACCGGATCCGGCAGGTTGGCCGTGGCGGGTGAATCATCTTGCATACTCAGCTCGTTACTCGGTGGATGTTTTGTAAGCGTAGCATATTTTGCCCGATCATGCAGCGATAGGGTGGAATCGGCTTATAGCAAGGTGCAAAACGATTGATCGCTGGGAGCGCGGGCGTCTCGCCCGCATGCGCACAGATCAATACTGCTGCACTTCGTTATAGATAAAGGAGAAGTCAGCATGTCATCCTGAGCCGCACAGCTCGCTATTTGCGCAACACATGTTAGCCGGGCTACAATACGATAGATAATCAAGCTGCGAGGAACATATGAAGACACCAGCCAGCTGCCGGGTTGTGCGTGAGGCAGCCAGTTTCGACGGCAAGCAAGGGCTGCGCTACCATGGCGGCATCTCGGCCGAAAGTGTTGGCGCCCAGGCGATCTGTATGCATATGTTGCGCCTGCCGCCCGGCGCACGGGCCAGAGCCCATCTGCACGCCGCCCAGGAGACGGCGATCTATGTGCTGAGCGGGCGCGCCGGCATGTGGTTCGGCGAACAGCTCGAACAACATATCGTGGTACCCGCCGGCGAGTATCTGTATATTCCGGTCGGTGTGCCGCACCTACCCTATAACCCCGGCCCCGATGAAGCTGTCGCGATCCTGGCACGCACCGACCCCAACGAACTAGAGAGTGTCGTGCTGCGCTCTGAGCTGGATGTAGTCCATGCCGCCGATGCGATCGGGCCCGGGTTGTAACTACTGCCATGTCTGATGCACTGCTGGCCGCCCTCAATACCCTCGAACAGCACACCGCCGAGCGGATGCGCTGCGTACCGGGTGCATGTGCCCTGCACCTGTTTGGTTCACGGATCACTCAGCGCGATGATCCATATGCCGATCTGGATCTGCATCTGGTGACGAGTAATCCAGCGGCAGCGCGCCGGATCTGGCCTGCGATCCTGGGCACAATCGCCGCACCGCTGATCTGCTGGCCGCTCAGCGCCGCCGCCGACAATACCGCCTTTACGCTGCTGCTGGCGGGCGAAAGCCCGTACCACAAAATCGACATCAGCCTGGGGGGAGGTTCGGGCTTACCGCCCCCGCTCCATACCGCACCCATCCGGGGGCTGTGGCAACAGTCGCCATGGTCGGGCATGCCGACACCGCCACCCTATCATGCCTACCAGCCGGCCTGGGGAAGCTACGGTCATCTGATCATCGAAGAGTTGCTGAGCGGCATTCGCTATCTGAAGGCACGCCGGCGCGGCAAACTACTTACCGCCTGGCGCTTTGTGCGCTCGAAACCCGATCTTGTGCTGAGCCTGCTGGCAGCACAGCATCTTGGGGAACGTCTGCCGACGCCGCTGAGCACCTGGGCGATCCGCGAGCTTGAGCCGTATCTGGACAGCACCGAACAGGCCGCGTTTTTTGCCGCGCTCGACTGGCGTAGCCCAATGGCACTCGATCATGCCTGCCTCACACTCAACCGCATGATTGTGCAGTATGCCGGCACTCTAGCTGCTGCCGCCGGCGAACCACTACCGCATCACCTGTTCGAACCACTGCTGGCATTCGTTGCTGCCAACCTGCCGACTTCCGCATAACTGACAAGCGGAGGGGCAGCGAGAGGGATCGCTCTACTCCAGGCACGGTGCGATACCGCTATTGACGCACCTACCAAAAAGTGCTACGATTTTGTCGCATCCTGCGCAACAAGTTTCATATCATGCAACAGATCGAACCACGAAGCAGCCCCATGATCCAGTCGGTGCAACGAGCAGCTGCGCTGCTCAAAGCCTTCGACAGCGACACGCCCGAGCTGGGTGTCAACGATCTCAGCCGGCGGGTTGGTCTGCACAAGAGCACTGCTTCACGCCTGTTGGCGACGCTTGAGCACGCCGGGCTAGTTGAGCGTGTGCCGGGAACCGAAAAATACCGCCTGGGATTTGAGTTGGTGCGGCTCGCCGGGTATGTGCGCCACTATGGCGATCTGCGCGAACTGGCGCGGCCGGTACTCGCTGATCTGGCTGCACAAACCAGCGAGACGGTGCATCTGGCGGTGCTTGATGGCGATGAGGTGATCAATCTCGAACAGATCGAGGCACCGCATATGCTCCGTGAGGCGAACTGGGTTGGGCGGCGCACACCACTACACTGTGTGGCCAACGGCAAGGCACTGCTGGCCTGGCTGCCGGATCCGCAGAGCGCAGCAATCTATGCCGCACCACTGGCGCAGTATACCGACCGTACCATTACCGATCCACACCTGCTGCGCCGGCAGATGGCGCAGGTACGCCGGTGTGGCTATGCGGTTGCACTTGGCGAAATCGAAATCGGCCTGCATGCCGTTGCGGCGGCGATCTGCGATCGCGATGGGTTGCCACTGGCGGCCGTGAGTGTCTCTGGGCCGGCCTATCGTGTCACGCCGCAACGGATCGATGCGCTTGGTGCGCTGGTCGTCGCGGCGGCGACGACGATTGCAGGCAGAATGTTGTGATGAATATTAGAGCGAAGTGCAGCAATCTTGAGCCAGCCGCATCCTGGGAGCGTGGGCGTCCCGCCCGCATGTGCACAAGATGCGCGCGGGTCCAATGAATCAATCGTTTTGCACCTGGTTATAGGCCCGCAGCGTTTGCATAACAACTGAAGTAGGAAGCGAATGACCGACTCAACCGAACGGCGTCGTGAGCGGCGCGCCCGGCAGGCGGCCGCCCGGCAAACTCCCATGCAGCCGATCACATATGATCTGCCGCTGTACAATCTGCTCGATACCGCCGGCCTCGACCGGCTGCATGCGGCGTCACTGCGCATCCTGAGCGAGTATGGTATCGATTTCTATGATGATGAGGTGCTGGCTATTTTGCGCAATCATGGCGTGAAGCTCGACGGCAGCACCGCCTTCTTCAGTGCCGAGCAGATCGAACGCTTTGTTGCGCTGGCGCCGACGAGCTTTGTGCAACTGGCACGCAACCCGGCCAATAGTGTGACGATCGGTGGCAATCAGGTGATCTTTGCGCCGGTATACGGCCCGCCGTTTGTGCAGGATCTGGCAGGAGGGCGACGCGAAGCAACGCTGGCCGATTTTGAGAACTTCGTGAAACTCGCCTACCTCAGCCCCTATATTCACCATTCGGGTGGCACGATTGTCGAACCGACCGACGAGCCGGTGCCGACACGCCATCTCGACATGATCCTCAGTCATATTCGCTACAGCGACAAGCCGTTTATGGGGTCGGTCACATCGGGTGAAAATGCGGCCGATAGTGTCGCCATGGCCGAGATCGTGTTCGGTGCCGCTGCCATCCGTACCAATCCGGCACTCCTTTCGCTGATCAATGTTTCGAGCCCACGGCGCTACGACGAACGTATGCTGGCGGCGATTCTGGTATATGCCCGCGCACGCCAGGCCATGATCATCACCCCCTTCATTCTGGCAGGTGCCATGGGGCCGACATCGATTGCCGGCACATTGGCGCAGCAGAATGCCGAAGCACTTGCCGGCATTGCGCTCTGCCAGATGATCGAACCGGGCACGCCGGTGGTCTACGGCTCGTTCCTGACCAATATCGATCTGCAGAGTGGTGCACCGGTCTTTGGCTCGCCCGAAAGCCAGATCGGCCTGTATGTGAGCGCCCAGCTTGCCCGACGCTATGGCCTGCCGTTTCGGGGGGGCGGCATGTTCTCATCATCGAAGCTCCCCGATGCGCAGGCCGGCTACGAATCGATGATGGTCATGCTGCCGACGATGATGGCACGTACGAATTTCGTGCTGCATGCCGCCGGCTGGCTCGAAAACGGCCTGGTCGCGGGCTATGAGAAGTTTGTGCTCGATTGCGAGATCCTCGGCATGCTGCACACCTGGGCACGCGGCCTGGATCTGTCGGACGAAGGCCTGGCGCTTGATGCGATTGCCGAAGTGCCGCCCGGTGGCCATTTCCTCGGCACTGCCCATACCATGCGCCACTTTCGTGATGCCTTCTACCGGGCCGAGCTGTTCGACTACAACTCGGCCGAGCAGTGGGAGCTTAACGGGAGCCCGGATAGTTACACCCGGGCTGCCGATAAGGTGCGCCAATTGTTGGCCGCCTATCAGCCACCCGAACTCAACCCGGCAATCGATGCGGCGCTCCGTGCGTTCGTCGTGCGCCGGAAAGCCGAATTGCTGGAAATGCACCGTACATAACAGCCGCCTGAAGACACAACACACACAATGAACACAACCGCTCGCATCATCATCATCGGTGCCGGCATCGTCGGCTGTAGTGTGGCCTACCATCTGGCCCGCCTCGGCTGGCGCGAGATCGTCGTGCTCGATCAGGGGCCGTTGCCGGAAGCCGGCGGAAGCACCTCACATGCACCGGGGCTCGTCTTCCAGACCAACGCCTCGCAGACGATGTGCCGGCTGGCGCAGGAATCGGTTTCCCTGTATAACCAGTTGCAACTCGATGGCCAGCCATGTTTCCTGCCGGTTGGCGGCATGGAGGTGGCCGCAACCGAGGCGCGCTGGATCGACCTGCGGCGGCGTATCGGTCATGCCGCGTCGTGGGGGTTGGAAGCGGCGCTCCTTTCAGCCCAGGAGGCACATGCCAGGCTGCCGCTGCTCGATACGGCGGCAATCTATGGTGCCTATTATGTGCCGAGCGATGGGCTGGCAAAGGCAGCGCGCGCCTGTGCCGCCATGGCCCGCATCACCAGCCATAGTGGTGCGGCAACCTTCTATGGCAACACACCGGTCACAGCGATCGAAACCGCCGCCGGCCGGGTGCAGGCGGTCGTCACTCCACAGGGGCGGATCATGACCGAGCATGTGCTGATCTGCGCCGGCCTCTGGGGGCCGC
>CALLZL010000304.1 GCA_937859575.1 uncultured Chloroflexota bacterium | reverse complement strand
GCGCACACTACTGGCGAACCTGGTGCATGTGCATGGCCTGGCCGAGCATGCGGAAGCGGCAGCAGCACGGGTGGTATGGAACGTGCTGCCCGCCGGGGGAACCTGCGACTTCGGGGGCCGACGTGCGGCAGTGCAGGCGATTGGCCCGCTGATATGTGCTTCGTGGCGCCCCTCGTTTGTTGGAGTTGTGGGCTATGGGATCTGGGAAGTACAGATCGATGTTGCGGAACAGCTTGACTAAAGGGAGAACGATGTGACAACAACAACTCAACCGCTGAGTCAGGCACTCAGCCCGCGCCGGATACATGGGCTCGTGACGTTGCTATTCGTTGGCGGCATGCTTGTAGCGATTGCAGCGGCGATCTATGGCTATAGCGAGAGCCGCCGGAGCGAAACAGTCTTCGTCGCATTGCGCGACATTCCATATGGCCGGCAGATCATGGCCGAGGATCTGGCGACGATTGAACTCCCGCTACATCGGCCGAGCCAGGTTGCCGGAGTTGTCGATCCGGCACTTGTAATCGGGCGTTGGGCGGCGCGCGAGATCGCAGCCGAGGATCTTGTTAGCCGCTCGATGCTGCTCGATGCACCACCCGACCAGCCGGTGTATCCCAATGGGCGGCGGCTTGGGGTAGATCGTGTGCCGCTACCGTTTTCAACAAGCTCAATCGGGCCACTGAGTGATCGCGATCTGGTGAATATCGGCTTCATTGCCGATGATACCAATCTGTGTGGTGGTGCCGATGGTGCGATCGGGCACACCGAGTATGCCTGCCGGTTTCTGACGGGTATACCGGTGTTATATGTCGATGGTTCCACCGCCTACCTTGAGCTGCCACCCTACCAGGCGCATGCCTTCTGGGCCTTGCAGGCGGCCGGAGTACAGATCTGGGGCGAACGGTACGGCCGCGGTTCGGCAGCCTTGCCGGCGGTTGAAGCGTTGGATGCCGGGTCGATTAATACACAGCGGCTGCTAGTGCCGTGATACAGGGGAATGTAATGGCGATGATTGACATCCTGATTGTAAGCCGTGTGCTGGGGCTGGTGGATGCACTCGGACAATATGAAGGATTTCAGGTGACGAGCGTACCCTCGGTAGAACGAGCCGCTGAGCTTCTGGCCGGCGGTATGAAACCCCGGGCTGTCTATA
Source organism: uncultured Chloroflexota bacterium (assembly GCA_937859575.1). Taxonomy (GTDB): domain Bacteria; phylum Chloroflexota; class Chloroflexia; order Chloroflexales; family Roseiflexaceae; genus CALLZL01. Next base: position 7,420 of record CALLZL010000304.1, on the reverse strand, counting down.
TCGAGGATACCTGCGGCTCGATTGATGAGATCTGGCGTGTTGTGACAGTGGCTCAGCAGCAACGGATTGCAGTGCTGATCGGCTTACAGCTTGCCGAGTCGGCGCGCCGGGCGGATTTTCATGATAGTGGGCTGGAGGTTACCAACCTGCGTGGAGCCGGTGATCTGGCGTACTGGATCGCCTATCAGCTTGGTGCCCGGCTGCGGGCCGGCGAACGCCAGGTGATGATCACGGTTGCCGGTGCAAAAGGTGGGATCGGCAAATCATTGGTGGTTGCACTACTCGCCGAAGGCATGCGGCGGCGTGGGTTACGGGTTCTACTGGTCGATGGCGATCTGTCAAACTCGGGAGTCGTACCGACCTTCCGTATTCCTGCGGCATGCCCTTCATATTTGCAGATTGTCGGTGATGCATTGGCACGTGGTGATGACCAGATCTGGAATGCGCAGACAATACGGCGCTATATCTACAGGCATCAGCCCAGCGGAATCGATTTTCTTCTCGGTTCGGAAGAGACGACCGATGCACGCGATCTGCAGCGTACCGAATGGCAGTCGTTTATGCGGGCCGTCCGCAGCCTGAATGAATATGATGTCGTGCTGCTTGACACCGGGCCGGAAATTAAGAAGCGCCCGTATAGCATTCTGGCGGCGCGGGATGGGGCATGGGTCGTATTACCGACACCACCAGGGCGCAAGGAACGCATTGGCGTAGGCAATATGCTGCGCGTGATGCAGACGGCCATCGCAGCTTGTGATCTGAGCGAACGTTGCATGCTGTTGTATATGGAACCAGAGCATGGTGCAGCCGTAACGGTCGACCAGATCGCGCCACTATTTGCCCGGCACTTCCCGCAGGTACGAACACTTGGGCGGTTACCACGTGCGCCACGGCAGGTGAGTGCTGCCGATGAAGAGGGTGATCGATATATCTCACCGTTGGATCTCGCGCCGCACAGCAGCTTCTCGCGGGCGGTACACCAGATTGTTGATCGTTTGTGTCGTGAGGTTGATCTGGCACCGCCGCAGCCAATGCCGCGGTTCTCGCTGCTGCAGCGACTACAGGGCGATCGAAAGATACTCAATATTTCGTCGGCCATGCCGTCGCTTGGTCATGAAGTATAGGGGGGCGCTATGCAGCAGACAGAGAGGCGGCCACCGGCGGCTCATGGTTCGATCCTTGATCTGCCGGACGAAACCGGTGGGTTATGGGCGGATCTGCCAGTGGTACGCATGATTGATCAACCAGAGGTACTGACAGCCGCTCGAGATGCACTGCTGGCAGCCTTTGCCGAACCGACACTACGTCACTATCTTGACCCATTTGCACCGGCAGGGCCGCGCAATGCGGCAGTAATTGAGGTGTTGCGCGCTGCTCTTACACAACAGCGGCGCGAAGGCGGCGCACTGGCCGGCGTCGTGGATGATGCCGCTACACTTCTGGCACTTTTTGCAGCAACAATCGGATGGGGCCCGGCACAACGATATCTTGATGATCCGCGGGTGAATGAAGTAAAGATTAATGGATGTACCATTATGGCGCAGGAAGCCGGCCGGCCCTTTGTTGTTGTAGCGGAACGGTTTACAGATGCGGCTGATGTGCGCCGGCGAGCAACACAACTGGCGGCAGTCCTTGGGGTACGACTCGACGCCAACCATCCGCAGGAGACGTTGCCCGTGGCACATGGAACCCGGGTGCATGTCACGATTGCGCCACGGCTCGCACACGATGGAGCGCTGGTGTGTATCCGGCGGGGTCGGCGTGATGCCTGGGATCTTGATGATCTGGTGGCGCATGGCACCATTGATACCGAGCTTGCCGCATTGATGCATGTGCTGTGTCGGGCGAACTGTTCCTTCCTGATCGCCGGCCGCACCGGGAGCGGTAAGACCGCTATGCTCGAAGCACTGGCCAATTCGTGGCCTGCTACACCACATATCATCTCGATTGAAGACCATACCCTTGAAGTCGGCATCCGTGATGACGCGATCTGGACACGCGAACTGGTCGATACGCAGCGAGATCCACAGGCATTCGGGCGTGCAGCTCGGGAGGCGCTACGGCAGACACCCGGCCTGCTGTTGCCCGGTGAAACACGAGGCGCTGAAGCGGGAGCCATCCTGGCGCTGGCACTCTCGGGTCATCCGGTGATTACTACACTCCATGCCCGTACCACGGAAGAGGCTGCCCGGCGATTTGCCGCATATGCGGCACAACCCGGAGCCTACATGTACGAAGGGCGCACTGATGATGCCCTTGTTGATACATGCGGAGCCTTTGATGTTGTTGTGCTGCTTGACATGCTCGAAACAAGCGGCCGGCGAGTTGTAGGCGAACTTGCGCTTCTTGGTGGAACGACCGTACGTGATGGACGTGCCGCACCGGCGCTCACAACACTGGCGCGGGCAGAGATCTATGAGAATGGCGGGGTGTGCTGGCGTTTGCAGGCCCATACGGATGGGAATACGCTGATCTGGGATGACGGGCGTGAGCGAACACCACCCAGGCTACGCGAACGCATATCGCGCCTGGGGTATGCCGCAGGTTCGCAGGTGTCGATCGATCAGGTTGCGACGGCACTACAGCGAGCCGAACAGCTATTGGCGGCTGGTGATGCCGAACGAGCGCTGGCAACACTGCAGCGTGCCTGGCAGCACCGTCGTGATCCTCAGCTGCGGGCAGCAGCTGTGCGTACGCTCTCGCAAACCCCCAGGCCAATTGCCGGGCTTCAGACAATGTCGGCTGCAGCATGTGCCCGCCTCGAACTTCTGGCCGATACTCGTTGTTGGCGGGCGGCGGCACAACTACAGGCTGAGTACGCCCGGGATCTGGCTCTGGTTGCAGCAGCCGGAGCCGAGTGGGATCCTCTGGAATACCGGATTCACCAGGGTGTTTCCGCCGAAGAGCAAGCCGAACAGGCTGCTGCAGCCGCAGCAACGGCACTGGCATGCCATGAGCCGTACGAGGCGGTGCTGGCTCTTAACCGGTGCCGCTCGACCTCCGATCTCGTTGCCCCCGCTACCGAATTACGCCTGTTGCAGCTCCGCGAAGCGGCGCTGATCGAACTCGAACGGCGTGGTGAAGGGGCACCTGGCGCTCTTGATGCACTCCAGGCACGGCGCTCGGCGCTGGAAGTAGCCATGGCTCTTGAAGAGAGGGGATCTAACCATGCCTGATCCATCCGTCACGTACCCCGAACGCTTCTGGCTGGTGGTCGGTGTGCCGCTATGGCTCACCCTCGCTGCCATGTTGGCCTTGACACTACTGCTCCGTGGGCCATTGCTCGTTGGGCTCGACATGCTGGTACAGCGTTTCACCCATCGCCATAGCGAGCCGCCACGATCCACGATCTTACTGCGTTGGACACCCTCGATTGTTACACCAGCTCAGTTGCTGGGGATTCTGTTCACCGCTCTTTTGCTGCTGCTGATCGGCATGAGCCTGATTGGCGCAACATTTATCGGTTTCCTGCTGGCCGGGCCGATGCTTGTTGTCCTGAGCTGGGGATTGCTATGGCTGGCAGAGGTGCGCTATCGAATGGCTCTGGATCGTAGCCTACCCGCTGCGGTTTCACGCCTTGCCGCTTTGCTCCATAACGGCAGCAGCTTCCCGAAAGCACTGGAGCAGGTGGTGATTGATCTGCCACCGGGGCCGTTACGCGATGAATGGCAGTTTCTGGTTGCTGCCCTTGCGGTACCGGGGAGTGTTCCGTCACAGGTGGTTGCCGCTCTTGCAGATCAAACCCCTTCGGCGCGGCAGAGTGTTTTGCTCGGACATCTGGAAGTGGCGCTCTTACAACCGCATACCGTATTGACGGAGCGGATGCAGGCTGCCGCTCAGGCACTATTTGCTGCCGAACAGCGACGCAGTGCGGCTGCGACCGAAATGGCTCAGATTCGATATAGCGGTGTTGCGATCGGCCTGGCCGGAGCGGCCATGAGTGGCTATCTGGCACTAACACAGGCGTCGCGGTTTGCCCAGGCGTATCAGGGTCCGATCGGCATGGCAGCCGCAGTAACCCTGCTTCTGGCGCTTGCGGCACCCGTAATCGGTGGCATGTTGCTTGCCAATGTTGATGATGTTGCGTACTGAGAAGGCGAGAATGCAATGTTCGATCTATTGGTCACCCCCGGTGCGCCATGGTTTGCCCTGAGCCTGGCAGGTGCCTGCCTGGCGGCGATGGGTCTGGCACAACAATCATGGCCGGGGATCGGCGCACCCATGACACAGGCGGTGCGAATGGGCCTGGGGCAGATAGTGGCTCTGACAGTGAGTGGTTGCCTGATACTAGTGGCCAATGCGGCTGGTATCAGAGGAGATCTGCGACTGCTGGTGTTGGCCGGAGCGGTTGCGAGCTATCTGCTGTTTGGTTGGGTATGGCCACGCGCACCATACGAACGTATCCGTCGCGAACGGTTCGTGTTGCGCCGCCTGACTCCCGGTTTTGTGAGTTTTACGCGCATTGCACTGGCCGGCTGCGATGCACCGGCAGTTGTACTCGAACGCTATATAACGCGGCGGCGACCACAGTTGTATCTGATGCAACAGGTGGTTGCGGCGGCAATTGCCATCGCCCATGCCGAACGGCTGCGCCCATTTGAGGCGTTGCGTCGGGTGGCACGCCAACGTGGATGTCGCGAGTTGATCGACGTTGCCGAAACACTAGCTCAGGCGGAGGCACAAGGTAGTGATGCAGCGGCTGCACTGGCGGCACATCAAGAAACCCTCGAAGCCATACTGCGTGATGAGTTTGTCCGCATGATGCGACGGCGGGCACTCTACCTGCTTGGCCTGGCGGCGATCAGCTTGATTGTCGGCGTACTCGGCAACATTCTCTTCGTAATGACCGCCGGCGGTAGCCTGCTACAACATCTGCAGTAGAGGAGAGCAATGCATACATCACGACAACCAATTGCCGTACGGGCACGTGCCGCACTGGCACAGATTGCCCGGCATGGCGGGAAGGAACGGTTTCCCGGCGTACTGACATCGCAGGATGTCAAGCCGCTGATCGGGGTTGCCTGGTTTCACGAAGCGTTGCGTGCCGGTCGCCTACCGGGTGTTCAGATTGTGGTAGGCGGTGTCTGGCGCTGTGACCGCGATACGTTTGTCGCCTGGTTAGAAGAGGTAAGTGATGAAACGAGCACAGCACTGGCACTCGCTGAGCGCCATGGTTCGGCAGTTGCTCCGCGAACAGGAATGGTTGACGGTTAAGGAAGCCGCCGCGCTGTACCGTGTCACCGACGAGACGATGCTCGGCTGGGTGCGTGATGGGCATTTTCCGTGCCGGATCTCGCAGGCCGAGTTACATATCGCCCGTGATGCACTGGTCGGTGCGCTCCGGCAGGCACCCCGCCGGCCGCTGCGAAGGTATCTGTCGCGTTGAATGAAGCCTACTATAACAGGAAGAGAGCAGAGCGTGTGGCGATATAGCGCAAGAACGATAGCCGGTATTCGGCATCTTCTGCCATTGGCGTTGCTGGCATGGATGCTGGCTGAGGGGCGTATCGCAGCGGCGGCGATCGCCGATCACGAACCAGCGACGGGCACAGGGCAACCTGTGCCCGGGGGCTGGATCGACCGCAGCGTAGCGGTTGGCAACTGGGTGCTTGACGCAGGGCTGGGCATTGCCGGAGGCGCATTAGGGACGATCAACGACGTGTTATTGGCGGCATGGCGAATGTTTGGCAGCACACTCGATCGCAGCGGATGCGGTGGGGTATTTCAGCTCGTGCTTTGTACACCACCCGAACTGTTTCTAAGCCGCGAAGGCACGCTCGGGCCATTGATCCGCCGGGTGTGGGATGTGCTGACTCCGGTATCAACATCTCTGATTGTGCTGCTGTTTGTGGTACGGATCGGGCGTGTTGTAGCCGATGGATCCGCCGGCCTGGCAACCGAAGCGCGCCCGCTGATCATGAGTTTTGTGGCAGCACTTTCATTTATTCACGGGATGGAGCAGATCCTTGGCATGACACTTGCAGGATTGAATGAGTTTCATCGGGTGATCCTCAGCTCTGCCAACGCAACCCTGCTCGACACCATTTTCCAGCCGTTACCCGATCTGAATTTCGGGGCACAGTTTGCCATGCTGGTGATGTTGCTGACCGCCCTGGTGCTGGCGATCAAGGCGCTTGGCCGGATGGTGCATCTCACCATGTTGATAGGTATTGCCCCACTCATGGGTGCTCTCTTGCTCGATCGCTCCACCAGCACCCGTTTCGGTGCCTGGTTGGCCCGGCTGATTGACGTGCTCCTGCAACAGACCGTCTGGGTCTTTTTCTTCTGGTTCGGCACGCTCTTCTTCAGTGCTGCGCTACGGCTCGATTCCGCCGACATGATGGGCCGGATAGGCATGTATGCCGCTGCAGCAGCTGTTTTTGGCCTGGCGATTACCGGCGAATCGGCACTCAGCGGTATTGCCGGTGCCGGTGGATCAGCCGGGATGGCACGTACGCTGGTGCAGAACCGGCTGGTGCGCGAAGGAGTGCGGGGAATGCAACATACCATCCATGCTGCCGGAAATCTTGGGCGACAGAGTGCCACACTGGTAGCGACGCGCATGGTCAGCGGCGATCCGACGCAGAGTGCCGCCCAACGGCGTATTGATCGGCATTCGGCTATGTCACCCATACCACAAGCAGCACTGCTGCCGCCGGCAGCACCACCACCACCTCCGCCACCAGGAAGATAATCGAGAAGTGTGTAGGAGCGCGAGAGACGATCCGCCGTCATTTCGCACTGCAGCGGAAGCCGGCCACCAACCTGAGCATGAGGCGTAGGCCCGCCGTAACAGGTATACGATGACGAGTAGTGAACAACCAGCAACCCGCCGAATATCGCTCCCGCACATATTGGCATGGATGGCGCTCTGGAAGAGTGGCCTGCCACTTGCCGGCCTGGTCGTGATCATGACACTGGTGATTGTGTGCGGCATGGTCGGCGCCGTCTTTCAATCGTCCACCCTTGCCTGGCCGGTGCCGCAGGATCCGGCGGCATACAACACAGCCGGATGGTTTATCGCCACTCCGTTCGGCTGGCAGGCAAGTCGGGTGGCTCCCGGTACGATTGCGTTTCACGAGGGAGTAGATCTGGCCGGGCCGCAGTTCTGTGCCGGTTGCCCGGTCGTGGCGGTGGCCGATGCCCGGGTGCATCGGATCGGCCGGCACTATGAGGAACCGGATCATCCTGACGACCGGGGTTCGCAGGCGGTTGTGCTCGAAAGCAGTACGGGGGAACTACAGTTTGTCTATGCACACTTACAACCGTACCGGCTCTATGTCCAGATCCAAGGGCGTATTCATGATGATTTCGGCCGCTATGATCGCTATGCCGACTATCAGCCGATCGGAATCGGCGAACTGCATCCCGCCGGTGTGCTCGAAACAGTCACGATGCATTGTGATGGTGAACCGCCGAT
>CALLZL010000303.1 GCA_937859575.1 uncultured Chloroflexota bacterium | reverse complement strand
CTTTTTCTGCAGCGCAGCGGCGGTTTTCGCATGCACTACCATGCCTGCGAAGGGCTTGAATTCGAAACCGCCGATCGCTACCCGGCCGAGATCGCCGCCGCCGGCGGCCTGGCGGCCTGGATCGCCGCGATCGATGCCGACCCGCTCGAATGGGTGCAACGCCTCGCCATCGCCCGTGCCGCGATCGAAGCCGGCTACCCGTACCTGCAATGAGCGTATACCGCACCTATGGCGCCCTGAGCGCCGCAGCCGAACCCGCATGTCGGCTCTACATCGCCAGGCTGAAGCCGGCAGTGCAGGAATATGCTACACTATGCACTATCAACACGACGATACAGGTTTCTGCATGCAGAGCACTACCCACAACCTGTTGCTACCCCTCAGGCTGCTGAGGAACGAGGGCTCCCCGGGGTCACGGCCGTATGACGGTCGTTACGACCCCGGTGCCCCGGCGCCCCTGTTGCGCCTGGTTTGACGTTCTCCTGCGGTTCCGTAATACTTAGCGTGATCCCCCGGCCTGTTGCGGCGGGCAGTGTGCTTTGCCGTAACACTCTTGTGTGACATAGAGGAGCACCATGCCCAAAGAAGGAATTACACCACGTGCGGAAGATTACTCGCAGTGGTATCTTGATATCGTGCGCAATGCCGATCTCGCCGATTATGCCGAGGTCGTGCGCGGTTGTATCGTCTTCAAGCCGACCGGTTATGCGATCTGGGAGGCGATTCAACGCGGCCTTGACGAGCGGATCAAAGAGACCGGCCATGTCAATGCCTACTTCCCGCTGCTCATCCCGAAGAGCTTCCTCATGCGCGAAGCCGAGCATGTCGAGGGGTTTGCCCCCGAGGTTGCCGAAGTAACACGCGGTGGCGGCGAAGAACTCGCCGAGCCATATGTCGTCCGGCCGACCTCCGAGACGATCATCGGCTATTTTTATGCCAAGTGGGTGCGTTCGTGGCGCGATCTGCCGCTGTTGATCAACCAGTGGGCCAATGTGATGCGTTGGGAGATGCGCACGCGGCCATTTTTGCGTACCGCTGAGTTTCTCTGGCAGGAAGGGCATACCGTACATGCCACCGAGGCCGAAGCCGAGCGCGAAACCCTCATGATCCTGCACGATGTCTATGCCGATTTTGTCGAGAAGGAGATGGCGCTGCCGGTGATACGCGGCCTGAAGACCGAGAAGGAGAAGTTCCCCGGTGCGCTGCGTTCGTACTGTATCGAAGCCATGATGCAGGATGGTCGCGCCCTGCAGGCGGGCACATCGCATAATCTGGGGCAGAACTTCGCCAGAGCGTTCGATATCACCTTCACCGATCAGCATAATACCGTGCAACATGCCTGGACGACAAGCTGGGGGGTGAGCACACGCCTGATTGGGGCGCTGATCATGGCGCATTCCGACGACGAAGGGCTGGTGGTGCCGCCGCGCCTGGCACCGATCCAGGTGGTGGTGGTGCCGATCCATAAGAATGATGCCGAGCGCGGCCCGGTGATGGAGGCGGTGGCACGCATTACCGCCAGCTGGAAGGGACGCATCCGCTTCAAGATCGACGACCGCGACAATCAGACACCGGGGTACAAATATAACGAGTGGGAACTGAAAGGGGTGCCGGTGCGTGTCGAGGTCGGGCCAAAGGATGTCGAGAAGGGCACGGTTGCCGTTGCACGGCGCGACATCCCCGGGCGCGCCGGGAAGTCGTTTGTGGCGCAGGAAGGGCTCAGCGAGCGGATCGAAGCCCTGCTGGATGAGATCCAGCAGGGGTTGTATCAACGTGCGCTCCGCTTTCAGCAGGAGCATACCTTTGCTGCGGCAACCTACGACGAGTTGAAGGCCGGTGTGGAGCGTGGCTTCGTCCGCTGTTACTGGGATGGCAGTAGTGACGACGAAAAGCGCATCCAGGATGAAACCCGCGCCACGATTCGCTGTATCCCGCTTGATCAGCCCGGCGTCGCCGGTAGCTGCATCTACACCGGCCGACAGACCACCCAACAGGTGATCTTTGCCCGTGCCTATTAGGCACACAACAGCAAGGGGGATGCATACATACGTATGCACCCCCCACTACGGCACCTCTGTAGGCCGACAAGCGCTTAGCCGCCGAAGCGCGCCGCAACAGCTTCCCAGTTGACCGTACCCCACCAGGCGTCGAGATAATCGGGCCGGCGGTTCTGGTACTTCAGATAGTAGGCGTGTTCCCAGACATCAACCCCAAGCAGCGGGATATGCCCCTGCATGAGCGGGCTATCCTGGTTGGCGGTGCTGTACACATGCAGCGCGCCGTCTTTATCCATTACCAGCCACGACCAGCCGCTGCCGAAGCGCTTGATGCCGGCATCTTTGATCTTGGCCTTGAAATCCGCAAAGCTGCCGAATGTCTTGTCGATCGCGGCCGCGAGTGCGCCTGAAGGCTCACCGCCGCCGTTGGGCCCCATAATATTCCAGAACAGCGTATGGTTGGCGTGACCGCCGCCATTGTTGATCACTGCCTGGCGAATCGCCTCGGGCACATCTTGAATATTGGTGAGCAGTTCTTCGATCGATGCACTCTGCAGGCCGGTATGCCCTTCGAGCGCGGCATTCAGATTGGTGACATACGCAGCATGATGCTTACCATGATGGATCTGCATCGTCTGTGCGTCGATATTCGGTTCGAGCGCGGTCGGATCATACGGCAGCGACGGCAATGAAAAGGCCATGCTACTCCTCCTTTAATACAATACTTCTTCTGAACCGGCTCCGGGTAGTTCCACTCGTTCGGGTATCACGCGACCAGCAGAAGCGCTGTGCTCAGATGCGACCACCTTCGGGGGTGGTGGTCTCGCTGCCGATCAGATAGCGGCAGCAGTTCCCACCGGCGGCGATCGTCTCCTCACGGATGATCGGCACACCCAGCAGTGACTCATACAGCGCAAGCTCATTGGCGCAGGCCTGTGGATAGTCGCGCGCCACGCAATCAACCGGGCAGTTGTATTCAACCAGGGCAAATGAACCGTCGGGCAGGGTTTCGGCTTCACACATATACCCCTGATCCGTCAGGAGTGCGGCCAGTGCAGCGACCTGCTCGGCCCGGCTTTTGCCGGCGAGCCGCGGTGCATACTGCTGTGCAAGTTGCTCGGCCCGGCGTGCGAAAATCGTATCGACCGCCTCTTCGCCGTTGGTGGCTCTGACAAATGCCAGTGCTTCAAGTGCTAGCCGATCATAGCGGCGTGGAAACAGTTCTTCGGCCGCCTCGGCAAGGGCATACAGATGGCTTGGCCGGCCGACGCCACGCCGAACTCCGGCAGTGTGTACCAACCCGTCGCGCTCAAGAAGTGCGAGATGCTGCCGCACACCAACCGCGCCGATGCCGAGTTCGTCACTCAGTTCAGCGGCGGTGAGCTGGCCATGGCGACGCAGCAGCATGAGGATCTGCTGCCTCGTCTCGCCCTGCTCACGATGCTCAAGCGTCACGTATGCCTCCCTGGCTGATTGCTCGTTGAAAGTATAGCACTGCACTTTTTTGTTTGTCAAGAAAACACTATCGAAATACATTGTATGCTACAATCACAAAAGAGATCGACGTCCGGAGGCAATCATGGAGATTCTCTTAGCACTGGTGCGCTATGCCTTCATTGTGGCGCTTGTGATCGAAGGGGTGCTTGTCTTGCGGGCATTGATCCGCCTGGCGCGTGAGAAGGCGACTCCGGCCGCCGAACCGTCAGTGGAGAACTAATGCGCTACGTTTTATTGCACGTTTCCGATCTGCATGCCGGGCCGCCGTTCAACCCCGATCTGGCACGCCAGCTGGCGCGCCAGGCCCACGAACTCAACCCGGATCTGGTGGTTGTCTCGGGCGATATGGTGCAACGCGCCGATTTTGGCGGCCAATGGCGCACGATCCGCGCCTTCCTCGATACGCTGCCGCAGCCACGGCTGCTGGTGCCCGGTAATCACGATGTGCCGCTGTTCAATCTCTATGCCCGCTTCTTCCGCCCGCTCGACATGTACCGGCGTCAGATCACGCCCGATCTGAATCCGATCTTCGAACGGCCAGGGCTGGTGGTTGTCGGCGGCGTCACGGCGCATGGCCGTACGATCGATGGTGGCCATCTTTCGCACCAACAACAACAGCACCTCGGCGCGATCTTCTCGCGCTATGCCGATGATGTCTGCAAGGTGGCTGTGCTGCACCATCATGTTGTGAATCCACCCGGCTGCGAAGGGCGCTCGACGATCAGTAATGCCGAAGAAGTTGTTCACCTGTTCGATCGCTGGGGTGTCGACCTGCTGCTCTGCGGCCATATCCATGTCTCGTATGTCGGAACAACCCTCGATGTCAGGCCGGGATTGACGAAGGGGACGATCATCTGCCAGAGTGGTACATCGACATCGCGGCGCGGCAAGAGCCGCGAGCGCGGCAAGAATTCGTATAATGTGATCATTGTCGAAGCAACAACCATTCGCATTATTCAGCATCTGTTCCTCGAAGATCTCGGGCGTTTCGCCCCGGTTGCCGAGCATGTCTTCCCTCATCGCGCTGCCGGTGCCTATACTCTGGCCTGACCCGGTAGCATGCCCTTTCTGAGTTGGGCAACTGCGCTGCTGCGAACGAAAGAAATACCAATGGCGCAAAAACCCGATACCGGGCCGCTGCTGGATCTGCCGCCCGGCATGCTTGATCTGCCGGCTCGGCGGCACGTTTCGATCCGCAGCGTGCTGCTGGTGGGCGTAGGCATTGCCTGTTTCATCACGCTGGCGCTGTTTGCCTGGTTGCAACGCCCGGCCGCCGATACCCGCCCGGTTGAAGTGGTACGCGGGTTCGCCGCCGCTATCGAGGCCCGTGATGTCAGCCGCATGCTGGCGTATGTCGAACCGACCGACCTGAAACGCCAGGTGAGCCCCGAACTGCGTGCCTACCTCGATTACCTCGAAGAAGTGCGCTTCAGCAATGCGCAGTACCAGTTGCTCAGCAATGATGGGCAGCGTGCCGAAGTGCGCTGGACTGCCGCCATGACGTATCGCATCAACTATGGCGACGAGCAGCACAGCGGCAGCCACCCGGTCGATACGACCTTCGTGCTGACCAATATCGAAGGGGCATGGTATCTGGCGAGCGTCGCGTTGCCCGAAACCGGAGCAGGCAGGCCATGAGGCGCATCCTGCACGTGCTGTTGCTTGGGCTGCTCTTGCTGGCGCAGCCCGCCGCCGCCCAGGTTACCGATCCGCCGCAGGATCCGCGCTATGCCGAGCAGTGGGCATTGCAGGCGCTTGGGGCGCCGTGCGCCTGGGGCACCACAATCGGTCGCACCGAGGTGATCGTTGCCGTGATCGATAGCGGTGTCGATCCGGCGCATCCCGACCTCGTCGATCGGCTGCTTTCGGGCCGTGATTTTGTTGATGGTGATGATGATCCGACCGATACCAACGGCCATGGCACCAATGTGGCCGGTATTATTGCTGCCACCCTCAATAATGCCGAAGGAATCGTAGGCCTGGCACCGGGGATCTCGATCCTGCCGGTACGCGTCATGAATGACCGTGGCTATGGTTCCGACCGGGCCATTGCGCGTGGCATTCGGTATGCCGCCGATGAAGGCGCCCGTGTGATCAATCTGAGCCTTGGCGCTACCCTGATGATTAGTGCCGAACAGGAATCGGCCGAGGTCATGCGGGCCATCCGCTATGCCCAGGATCGTGATGTGCTGGTGGTGGTTGCCGCCGGCAACGACTTCGTACCACTGCCGAATGCGATCGTCGGCGATAACCCGGATGTGCTGGTGGTCGCGGCGGTTGACCCCTACGATCGTAAGGCCGATTTCTCCAATTCCGGCCCGTGGGTTGCCGTCAGTGCCCCCGGTGTGCAGATCCTTTCGACCATGCCGACCTACGAGGTGTATCTGACGAGCCGGGCGGTGCCGCGTGATGAACGCTTCCGGAACGGGTATGATTTCATGAGCGGCACATCACAGGCCACGCCGTTCGTTTCGGCATTGGCGGCATTGCTCTTTTCAGCACATCCGGAATGGGATGCACGCCAGGTGGCACAACGGATCCGCGAAACCTCAGTTGATATCAGCGACCGCAATCGGCAACTCGAACTCGGGAGCGGCCGGATCGATGCCTGTGCCGCACTTGCCGGCACAACGGCTGCCGCGCCTGACCCGGTGCCGCCCATCGCCCCGGCGCTGCCCGCGGCCCCCCGTGGCAGCCTCTCATCCAGCCTGCTCTTCAGCTTGCTGGCCTGCCTGTGTGCATTCGTGCTGGTACTGCTGCTGCTCAGTATTGCCGGGATCCGGCTGCTGCGACCGCGCCATACGCCGCCACCACCTGTACCAGTGGTGCCGCCGGCTCGGGCCGCCCCGCCGCCTGGTGCCGCCTGGGGGACCCTAACGGTCGTTGCCGGGCTGGCAACTGCCGGGCGCTACCCACTCAGTGGTGCGGTGATTGTGATCGGGCGCAGTGATGAATGCCAGGTGGTGCTGATGGGCGATGCCAGTATTTCGCGGCGGCATGCTATTGTGCGCAACGACGGCCGCAATGTGACGCTTGAAGATGCCGGCAGTAGCCATGGTACCTTCCTCAACCGCCGCCCGGTTAGTGGCCCGATCGTTGTGCGGAGTGGCGACATCCTTCAAATTGGCCGCACCGAGCTGCGTTTTGGCTGAAGAACCGGGCGTGTCACTCGTAGCGTAGTGCGTCGATCGGGTTGAGTTGTGCTGCGCGAAACGCCGGGTAGATGCCGAAGATCAGCCCGACCAGCATCGATGTGATCGTCGCCAGCAACACGGCATCAAGCTGCACCTGGGCGGCTGCATCAGGGGCAAAGTTGCGCAGCAGGAAGGTGCCGAGTGCCGAAAGGCCGAAGCCGAGTGCAATGCCGAGAAACCCGCCACCCATGCTCAGCACCACCGCTTCGACAAGAAACTGAAACTGGATATCCTGCCGCCGTGCCCCCACCGCCTTGCGCAACCCGATCTCGCGCGTTCGTTCGGTCACCGACACGAGCATGATGTTCATGATGCCGATGCCACCTACCAGCAACGAGATCGCCGCAATCGCCCCGAGGAAGGCGGTCAGGGCACCGGTAATCGTCCCGAACGACGACAACAGATCTTCCTGGGTCACGATGGTGAAATTGTTGTTCTGAAAAGTCAGCCCGTTGCGCTGACGCAGTACCGCCGTCACCTGTTCGATCGTCTCATCGATCCGCTCATCGCTGATTGCCTGAACATACACAACACTGACATCGACACGGTTGGGCAGGCCGGGAGGTGGCGGGAACAGGCGAGTCTGCATCGTCGAGATCGGCACAAACACCAGTGCATCGTCACTCGGGCCGAAGTTGCCGCCCTTGGATGCCATCACCCCAATCACCTCGAAGATCACATCATTGATGCGAATACGCCGGCCGATCGGATCTTCCTCGGGGAACAGCGAGCGACGCACTTCATCACCCAGCACCGCCACCCGCGAACGGGTATCGATCGCATCCTGCTCGAAGAACCGCCCACTTGCCGGCTGGGCATTGCGCACCTGAGGGTAGTTGGCCGTCACCCCGGCGACGCGCCCGTCGAAGCTTGTGCCGCTGCCGACGATCAGCGCGCCACGGGTAAGTTGTGGCGTTACTGCCGCAGCTGCCGGAACGTTCAGCGGGTCGGCGAGTGCCGCAATGTCATCGTTTGTCAGGCGTGGTGGAACGCGCCGGTTCTGTTCGGGATCGTTGGTGCCGGCGAAGATGAAGATCAGGTTCGAGCCAAGCCCTTGTAGTTCGCGCCGCACCAGATCCTGGATCGCGCCGCCCAGCGCCAGGAGCGTAATGACAGCACCGACGCCGATAATGATGCCGAGCATCGTCAGGATCGAACGGAGCTTGTTGGCGGCCAGGCTACCGAATGCGATGCGGATTGTTTCGAATATGTTCATGCGTTGTTTCCTGCGTGCGGATCCTGCGCCAACAGCGTAGCAGCCAGGGCATAGCGGCTAGCGGCGTACGCCGGGTGGCGGCCCACCAAAGAGTGTGAACCGCTGATCAACCCCTTCAACATACACACAATCGCTGGGCGCGAGCCCGCTGCGGATTTCGATCAGCTGCTCGTTGCGCAACCCGACCGCCACATCACGTGGGCTACGCGGCGGATCCAGCGGGCGTTGTTCGGCAGCCTGGCTACACAACGCAGGATCATCAACCACCTGCACAACCAGCCGGCCACGGTCGTTGCTCACGGCACGCCGTGGGACGATCAACGCCTGTTCGACCTGCGCCACCACGATGTCGGCCCCAACCGACATACCGGCCCGTACACGCTGGTCGGCAGCGCTGATCACCAGCCGCACGATATACGAGGCTACGGCCGATTGTTCGCTCGCGAGTGGGGCAATCGATTCGACCCGCCCACTCAGGCTGAGTTCCGGCAGTGCGTCAAGCACCAGTGTTGCCGGCTGGTCGATCGCCAGGCGTGAAACATCGATCTCGTCAACCGAGACATCGACAATATAGCTGGAGAAATCGGCGATGACGATGGCCGGTCGCGCCGGGGTGGGGGCTTCGCCTTCCTTCAGATTGATCTCGGCAACGATCCCGGCAAAGGGTGCCCGCATGGTCGTTTCTTCAAGTGCCAGGTTCGCACTGGCAAGCGCCGCCCGAGCGCTCTGGATCTGCGCTTCGGCCTGCGCCAGATCGGCGGCACGTGGGTCGGCGCGCAGGCGGTCGAGGTTCACCTGAGCCGCTGCCAGCCCGGCCTCGGCGGCTGCCAGAGCACCGGCACGCTGGTCACCGCCGAGTCTGTCGAGCTGGGCACGGGCGCTTTCGAGCTGTGCGCGTGCTGCGGCAACCTGATCGGTATCGGCCGGGGCGAAGAGCTGCAGACGTTGCGATTGTGCTACCACGAGCTGCCCTTCGGCCAGTTCAATTCCGGTTGCCTCGGCCACCCGTGCATTGTCGTAGTTGAGCTGTGCTTGCGTGACACCCTCTTCGGCGTTGCGCAGCGCCGCTTCGGCCTGTACAAAGGCGTCGTAATACTGCTGTTGCTGGCCGTCGGTCAGCCGATTAGGGCGGCTCGCCCCCGGTCGCGTGGGATCCGCGACACGCGGCACGATCGGATCATTACCGGTATCGCGGGCATATTCCCAGTTCCGGCGGGCGGTTGCATAACGCGCTTGGGCCTGGGTGAGGCTATTCACTGCCTGTTCGAGCTGCACGGCGGCGCTATTTTTGGCGCTGGAAAGCTGGCTACGCTGGCGTTCGAGCGTGATCTCGGCCTCGCGGATGCGTGCATCGGCCGTCTGCACATCGAGATCACCGGGGTTGCCAAGCAAGCGGGTCAGGCGGGCCTGTGCCTGGCGCACCTGCTCTTGCGCAGCCCGCAGATCCGCCGCCGTGACACTGCCACGCACCTGTTGCAGTTGTGCCTCGGCCTGGCGGAACTGCACCTCGGCCGCCGCAATATCGGCCGCCGCCGGGCCGGCAAGCAAGCGATCATAGCCGGCCTGCGCCTGTTTAAGCTGCGCTTCGGCCTGGGCAACGCGCAACTGCAGGTCGCGGTCGTCGAGCTGTGCCAACAGTGCGCCGGCCGCAACCTGATCGCCAATTGCCACGCGAATATCGGCGACCCGCCCGACACCGGCGAATGTCAGCCCGGCGGTTCGGATCGGCTGAATGCGCCCGGCAGCATTGACGGTCGCCGTCAGGGTATCGTAGGTCGGGTTGACGAGAGTATAGTTTCGTGGTGCTTGCGGAGCCGGGCCGCGTAGGGTGAGTGCCCCCCAGGCACAGGCGGCGATTCCCACCAGTAACCCGAGCGCCGTCAGGAGCGTGCGTGGCCGGCGCAACTGTGCAAAACGAGATTCCTGTGCCATGTTCTGGTGTATCCCCAATCTCATGTATTCGTTCGTATGTATTATGCTACAATCCGCAGCAGATTGGGGATGACGAAGAGCTGATAGTAGGGCGTCGTCAAAGTCCTTGAGGCTCCGCCTCAAACTCTGTTTTCTGGGTGTTTCTGGCGGCGAAGCCGCCAGAAACACCCAGAAAGAATATTCGGGGGCGGCGAAGCCGCCCCCGAACCCCCACCGGAGGTGACTTTGACGTAGCCCTAGAGCTGATAGCGGCACCGGCAAGTGTAAAGTAGCCGCTGGTTCTGCAGCGTACCGTTTGCTACCTGTGGTAGGATAAGCAGCAGACCATGAATCATTGCGAAAAGGGTGCGGATGCAGTGTCGTGAAGCGCGCTCGTTGCTAGATGCCGGGATCCGGCCTGGCTCGACGAGCCGGCGGCGTGCCGAACTCGGGTTTCATGTGCTGGAGTGCGCGGCATGCCGGGCATACCGCGACGCACTGGCCGGTTCAGCGTCGTCGCGTAGCGACGACACGGCGCTGCTCGATCAATTGATGGCCGCCCCGCCGGTTGCTCCGCCGCGCCGTGCGCCGGCTGTTCGCGCCGCCCGACCCATGCAGCGCCCGGTTCAGCGGCAACGCCGAGGCCACCTGCGGCTTCTGAGCGGCATCGTGGCGATCTGCCTTGTGATCTTCACCGGTTATATTGTCGGCCGGGTGGCCCATGCCGTGATCACCATCCGCCAGAGTGTTGCCGAAATGACGGTGCCGACGGCGGATGTGGCACGGGTTGCCGCACTGCCGACGCCGCCACTGCCGGCAACACCGTCGCCGACTCGGCCACTGCCGCCGACCACTGCGGTCGCGGCGGTGGTAGCCGAACCACCGATCGAGCCTGATCCGACACGTAGCGGCCCCGAACCAAGTGCGACACCAGTCTGGCCGCGTTCAGCGGCAACGCTGCCGACGCCCACAAGCACGCCGATCCCACTTGGTAGTTTCGAACCAGGGGCAACCCCGGCGCTTGCACCATTACCGACACTCGTATCGCGAGTGGTGGCGCCGCCACCCGGCTCGGCAATTACGATCCTCTTGCTGGGTGTTGATCGCCGCCCGGGCGAAGATTTCCCGGCGCGTACCGACACAATCATTATTGCGCGGGTGGAACCCGAGCGACAACGGATCGCGCTGCTCTCGCTGCCGCGTGACCTGATCGTGCCGATTCCTGGTGTTGGCCAGGGCCGTATCAATTCGGCCAGTGTCTATGGCGAGATGTACCCGCAGCTCGGCGGTTCGCTTGGCGCCATGCGGGCGACGGTCGCGAATCTGCTCGGCATCCCGATCGATCATGCGATCGAGATCGATTTCGATGGGTTCACGCGTGCCATTGATGCCATCGGCGGTGTGACGATCGATGTGCCGTATGAGTTGTACGATAACGCCTACCCGACGATGGATTACCGCTATATGGTCGTTCACTTCCTTGCCGGCCCGCAAGAAATGGACGGTGCGCGTGCATTGCAGTATGCGCGAATCCGGCATCCCGATAGCGATTTCGCCCGTATGCAGCGCCAGCAACAGGTGATACTGGCCGCCGGCCGGCGCCTGCGCGAGCAGAATATTCTCGATCAGATCAGTGGTATTGCCTCGATATCGGCAGCCCTGCGTGGCTATGTGCAGCTCGATATCCCCGAGGAAAAACTGATCGGGCTGGCCTGGGCATTTCGCTCGATGTCGCTTGATACCGTCGAGCGCTATGCCCTCGACGCCAGTATGGTGCAGATGAATGTGCTTGCCGAAGACCCATACGCACAGTTTGCACTCCCCGGCACCATCGAGCGCCTAACCCAGCAACTCATGGGGCGTTAGCGGCAGCGCGGCCAGGGATATATAAATCGGAAGTGAGACTCATGACCCGGGATGGAGATATTCCTCGTTCTGATGAGGGAAAACTGCGATCAGACCGCTGGGGAATAACAAGCTGAGAAAATGATGACAACCGGATGATAAATATTTGTTTGCAATTTTTAACTACGTATGGTATAGTCGCCAATGATTATGCAGCCAAGCAATCATCATATACGATATACCCATATGCAGCACGACCAGCGACCCTTTCTGCTGCACAATACCAACGAGGAGTTGCTCCATGATTGAGCAGAGTCCGCGTAGATGGGCACCGGGAAGTCAGGCCGATCTCGAGGCGCTTCAGTTGCGGGCAAGCCGCCAACGCGCCAGGCATAAGCAAACGATACGTACGGTAGTTGGAAACTGGCATCGGCTACGAGATCGGGTAGGTTCTTCTTCTTCGGTGGCTCGTCTCCCCTCTCGGATCATTCTCCACGCCCTTGTGGTACTGCTATTGCCATTGGCAATCGGCCTGAGTTCTCTCCCACCCGGTACGCTCACACAGCAAATTCCGGTGGTTGCCCCTTCGGGTAACGGCGATTTTGTCGTGCCGATGGTACCGCTCAGCATTGGGAACGACGCCGAATTCGGCGATGCGCCGCTTGAAGATAACGGCGAAATCCCGATCCCGCTGTCGCTTGTCTCACGCAGTGAAGCCCTTGCACCGGTTGTTGTCTCGGCGCAGGTTGCTGCCGAGCGGATCTTCATGCGCAGTGGCCCTAGCACGCAGTATGATGCGATCGGGCGTATTTCGCGCGGTGCCGAGCTCCAGGTCATCGGTCGCTATGGCGACTGGTTCCAGGTGCGCGAACGCATCGACGGCCCGGTCTACTGGTTGTCGGGTGAACTGCTCGATATTCCCGAGCATGCGATCTACACGCTCTTCGAAGTGCAGCAGGAAGCCCTACCGGCATTGCCGCCGCCCAAGGTGGCCTCGGTTCGTGAAGATGGGCTGCAACTGCGCGACGGCCCCGGCACGAATTATGTGCCGATGGTTTCGCTCAAGGCCAATACCCAGCTCGAACTGATCGAAACCTACCAGGATTGGTATCATGTCGGTACTGCCGATGGTCTTGATGGCTGGGTCAAAGGCGAGTTCCTTACCGTCGAATCGGCGATTGCCGAGCGCCTGCTGGCTGCCGAAGCGATTCCCGATCCGAATCCGGCACTGGTCGGCGTCATTAACGAGAACAAAGTTAACCTGCGCCGTGGCCCCGATTCACGCTACAGCCGGGTCGGCATGATCGATGCCAGTACCCAGGTGCAGCTGATCGGCAAGCACAAAGACTGGTTGCGGGTGCAGCTGGCCGATGGCACCAAGGCCTGGATCTTCAGCGACTTCGTCAATACCACTTCGCATGTGGTGCGGCGTGTACCGCAGAGCCGTGATTTCCCGGCATTGCCGGTCGCTAGCGCCGGCCGGCCGGGTGCCAGCCCGAACCTCGGCAATATCCCGGCTAGTGGCGATGTCGCCAGCCTCGCGGTTCAGTATGTCGGTTATCGCTATGTCTGGGGTGGTGCCAGCCCGAGCCGCGGCTTCGACTGCAGTGGCCTGACGAGTTATGTCTATAAGCAGTTCGGCGTGAGTCTGCCGCGCACGGCCGCCAGTCAGTTCAGCACCGCCTATGGCGCATCGGTTGGCCCGATGGAGAACCTGGCACCTGGCGACCTGATGTTCTTCGTCAATACCGGCGGTCGCCGTGGGATCAGCCCTGTCTCCATCTACAACAGCGGGGGGGGCGTGGGCCACCCCGCGGGGGGGGTGGCGGGCCATAAACCCCGCCA
>CALLZL010000302.1 GCA_937859575.1 uncultured Chloroflexota bacterium | reverse complement strand
CATTAGGCACGCCGCCAGCGTTCGTCCTGAGCCAGGATCAAACTCTTCAGAGTATGATTTGGATTCCGATTCAGAATTGATCGGACTCGCACTGGTCTCACATTTGTATTGGTAAGGTGCAGGTGAAAAGGTTCCTGAGAAAGAAAAACCAGCACGCCGTCGGCTGTGCTAGTTCGCTTCGTACAGGTTGTTTCGTCTACTCGTTTGGTAAAGAGTGAAACGGCTCCCTTTTCACACGCGCATGGCAGTATACCATGTGGCAATGCGCGTGTCAAGCAATTTTTTGGTGCTTCAGCTGCCGCAATATCGCTACTGCTGGGGTCTGGCATTCATACTGCCAGACCCCTTGCCTGCTCTTTTGCCGCCCCCCTGCCGGCTACATGCGCTGCCGCAACATCCATAGGCCGGCACCAATCAGAATAATCGGAAACACCAGCCGCCCCATCATAGGCCCGAGTACTATGTTTAACAAGATCAGCAGCCCGACTGCCACCAGGATCTGGCCAAGCCGGCGATTGCGCTCGCTGATATCTGTGGCACTCTGGCGGCCTGAACCGATATTCTGAATCGGAATCTCTTCGCCGTCGGCGGCCTGCTGCTGCCCGCCGGCCGCGATTCCGAACCCGCTGCGTTGCCCTTCGAGCGGCATTAATATCCATAACACCGGGTAGAGGATCACCCCCACTCCGGTGAAGATGAGTGCGACGAACCCAAGCCGTACCAGCACTGGATCAACCATAAAGTAACGGGCGACACCGCCGGCAACACCGGCAATGATCCGTTCGCTCCGGCTGCGCTCAAGCCGTGATACTGGCATCTGCATCTTCTCTCCTCCCTGCGCCCGGTACCTCTGCTGTCGTGCGGCGAGCGCACTGATCAGACGCTCTTGCCGGCACAGTTGTTGCATTGCCGGGCTCGGCAGTACTGCCCCATCTGCGAAGCGTTCCTTTGCCGCTGCGCGGCTCAGGATGCTGTGCCGGCTTTCTGCACCTACCCGTCACAAAACACATCAACCCTATCGACCGCAGTGATGCGCTTGCGCCGCCGCCCCCGGATCGTGTACAATCCTGCAATGCCGGTCTATCGCGGGCTGCGGCCCATTACGCCACACCAGTAACGAATGTCGATCGCCGAACTTCCACCGACGATCTCCGAGCGCATGCCAGCGCCGGCTCGTGCGAGCGCCATACCCTGGCGATTCACGCTGACGCTTGAGCAGTGTGCGTACCTTGTGATCTTCGCATTAGCGCTACTCACACGCCTCTGGCAGCTCGATAACCGTGCCCTGCATCACGACGAAACCCTGCATGCCGAGTTCTCGTACGCGCTCTTCAACAGCCGTGGGTATGTTCATGATCCGTTGTTGCATGGGCCGTTCCTCTACTATGCCGGCGCGCTGGTCTTCTTTCTGTTCGGCGATAACGACTATACCGCCCGCCTTGCCGCCGCCATCTTCGGCATAGCTATGGTGATGCTGCCGTACCTGTTGCGGCGCGAGCTTGGGCGTGGTGCCGCCCTGCTGGCCTCGGCCTATCTGTTGATCTCACCGATCTTCCTGTATGTCGGTCGCTTTATTCGCCATGATCCATTTGCCGTAGTGTTCGAACTATTGGCCCTGATCGGCATGGTTCGCTACGGCTCGACCCGCCGGCCACGCTGGCTTTACCTGACGGCCATCGCACTGAGTTTGATGTTCACCACCATGGAGACCTTCTTTCTCTATATGGCGATCTTTACGCCGGTACTGCTCGGTGCGTTCTTCTGGCGTGTCTGGAAGCCGGGGGCTGCGGTAGTTATCGGCCTCGCCATGGCGATCGCATTGCTGGTCTTCGTGTTGCCCGGCCATCCCGAACGACCCTTCCCCGGCAGCGACAGTGTGATACGTGTGGATGGCCAACCCTATACCTGCCCATGGTCGCGTAATCCGTGGCCGGCCGAGAGCCCGATGGTGATCGATCCGGATCGCGCCGGGCCGATCTTCGACATGCCACCACTGGCGACGGCCGATAATAGCTATGCGCTGTGTGTACGCCACCAACCCGACAATGATCTGGGTATCTACCTGATCAAACTATGGCAGTTCTTTCGCCATCCATCAATGATCATCGGCATCCTGCTGACGATCGCAACAGCCGGTGGGCTCTACTGGCGGATCTGGTATCGACGTGATGCCACTGGGCAGACGGCATGGCAGCGGGCGCGGGCCGCCGGTGACGGCACCATGGCAGCCTTTGCAAGCCTTGGCGACTGGCGGCGGCTGGCGATCGCCGGCGGCATGCTGTTCGGCTGTTATGCAACCTTCTTTACTGCCTTCTTCACCAACCCGGTCGGTGTGATCAGCGGCACAACCGGGTCGTTGCTCTACTGGCTGGCTCAGCACGAGGTGAAGCGCGGTGGTCAGCCGGCCCACTACTACCTGGTACAACTCTTCATCTACGAGCCGCTGGTGGTTGTCTGGTGGATCGCCGGCCTGGTGCTGGTATTACTGCTGGCACTGCGCCGGCGCAGGCAGGTGCCCCCCGATCACACCGACTCGACCGGTATCAACTGGCAGGTAGCGCTGCCGCCCCTGCTCGCCTACTGGTCGATCGCGACCATGGGGCTCTATTCGTGGGCCGGCGAAAAGATGCCCTGGCTGACGATCCATGTGGCGCTGCCGATGGTACTATTGGCAGCCTGGGCGGTGGCACGCGTGGTTGGCTGGTGGCATGCCGGCGGCGCACTGCTCCGCCCACTGGCCGCATTTGCCGGTGGTGCAAGTGCCATCCTCGGCCTCTGCTATCTTCTGATCGTTACTTCAATTCGGCCGGATGCCCCACGACCCGAGTTTCTACCGTTCGTCATGCCGCTGGCCCTGATCCTCCTGACATTACTGGCGATCAGTGCCGGGCTGCTGCTCGGGCGCAGCTGGGCGATCGGTGCACTGGCGATCACGCTGAGCCTCGCCGGGATGCTCTACACCGCACGCAGCAGCTATCACCTCAGCTTCGTCAACGGCGATGTGCCGCGCGAAATGATGATCTATACCCAGACATCACCCGATGTGAAACGGGTCGTCGATCGGCTCGCCGATGCCTCGACCCGCCGTGGTGGGACGCTCGGCATGCCGATCTGGTACGACAATGAGACCGTCTGGGATTGGTACATGCGCCGCTTCACCGCGGCCGTCGAGCAGCCACCGCAACTCGGCCAGGCACCCGGCAGTGATGTGATGGCTGTGTTAATGCTCCAGGAAAACTTCGACACCTACCCACAGAATCTGCAGTTTCTGGGTGATTTCCGCCTGCAACGCTACCCGTTGCGCTGGTGGTTCCCCGAGGATCAGACCTATCGGCTGCCGAGTAACTGGCTCAGCGCACCGGTTGATGATCGATCGCCACTGCTGATGCGCATGCTGCGCACGCCATTCGATACCCGCACATCGGTGCAGTTCTGGAATTATATGCTGTTCCGCATTCCGCCGGCAGCACTCGGATCATCGGATTTTATCGTTGCGGTACGACCCGAGCTGGCCTTCGAGATCGGGCCGGGAACCGGTGGGCGCCGGTAGAGGAATGATGCAGGGGAAAAGGAACACCAACGCGTAGCCCAGCCGTCGCCTACCATGCCGCACCGTGCGCGCCCCACACCAGAAAGAGAAATGCATGGCAGTCTTTCCGCGCCACCAACCTGATACCCTGGCCGCCCGGCTCGACCGGCCAATCGAGATCAGCCGGCCGCGGCTTGATGTGCTTGCCTTCCTCGGCGTCGTGATCCTGAGCATCATCGCGCATCTGTATGCGCTCGACCGTATGGCGCTGCACCACGATGAGTCGATCCATGCATGGTTAAGCTGGCGCTTTTACGAAGGGCGCGGCACATTCAGCTGTGCCGGCGGGCGCGTCGCCAATACCTATTGTTACGACCCTGTCTATCATGGGCCATCACTCTATATTCTGACCCTCTTTTCATATTTCCTGTTCGGCGATGGTGATGCACAGGCGCGCTTGCCGCAGGCGCTGGCCGGGATCGGCATGGTGGCTTCGGCCTGGATGCTGCGACCGTATGTCGGTACACGCGGCGCTCTGCTGGCGGCGGTATTGCTCGGCTTCACGCCGACCTTGCTCTACTACACCCGTTTTGCACGCCACGATGGCCTGATGGTGCTCTGGTCGCTCTGGATCGTGATCGGTTTCTTCCGCTTCCTCGATACCGGCAGGCCACGCTACCTGTATCTGCTTGGTGCCGCCATCGCGCTGGCGGTCGGCACCCACGAGCTCTACTATATCCTCGGCTTCATCTTCGGCTGGTTCTTGCTCATCCGGCTGCTCTACGAAAATCTGCCGCGCCGCCATGTCATGATCGGCCTGGGTGCGATTGTAATCATCGCGCTCCTCGTCGAACTCTCGATTATCAGCGGGCTCTGGTATGGGCGAGTCACGAGTTCGTTACGTGCCGACGGCCTGGCGCTGCTGTTTCTTGCGACGGCCGGTGCCGGCCTGCTGGCGGCGCGTGTCTGGGATCAGCATCCCCTGGTGACACCACGGCTGGTGGCGCTCTGGCGCGAGCAACGCACTACGCTCTGGATCGCCCTGGCGATCATGGGTGGTATCTATCTTGTGCTCTATACCACCTTTTTTGCCGATCCGCGTGGCGCATTCGATGGGCTCTACCAGGGGCTGGCCTACTGGCTCGGTTCGCAACAGGAGTTCAAGCGTGGCGATCAGCCCTGGTATTACTACCTCATCCTGATGCCGCTCTACGAACCATTGGCCTTCTTCGGTGCCTTTGCCGCCACTATCTTCCTCTTCACCCGCCGGCTGACAACTGGCGATATGGCAGCCGAAGAAGCGGCAGCCGAAGAAGCGGCAGCCGAGGAAGACCCGGCCGAAACAGCCGGCGCGACCCCAGCTGCCGAACAGCAAACGACTCTTCCGGCCGTGCCGAGTGTCGTCGGGCTCTTCCCGCTCTTTCTGGCCTTCTGGTTTATCGGGGCGCTGGTGATCTTCTCGTGGGCCGGCGAAAAGATGCCCTGGCTCAATTCGCATATCGCGCTGCCGGCCAATCTGTTGCTCGCCTGGACACTCAGCCAGCTGATCGGTGCGCTCCGCGATGAAGCCGGCCGGTTACGCGGCGGAAGCATGCTGCTGATCGTGCCGATTGTGCTGACACTGGCACTTGTGGCGGCCGGGGTGGCGATCTGGCGTTTCAGCGCCGGCGGTGCCGATCAGCAGGCACAGGCGAATGTGCTGCAAGGGATCGTACCGCTGCTCATCGCCGGCCTGCTGCTCTATTCGCTGCTGACGATCAGCCAGCGCATCGGGCGGCGCAGCACCCTGGCGCTCAGTGCGCTGACGATTGCGCTGCTGATTGGGGCCTATACCATCCGAGCGACATGGATGGTGGTGTATGCGCATCCCGATACGCCGCGTGAGCCGTTGATCTATACCCAGAGCGCGCCGGACGTACCACTGATTGTGCATGAGATCAACGAACTGGCCCTTGCCCAGACGCGCAATGTACGCAACCAGAGCGATCCGGCCGGCGGCCTGACCATGCCGGTGATCATGGATAACGGCGATCCGGCAGCCGATGGCGAAGGCAGCCTGGCCTGGCCGTATCAGTGGTATTTCCGCCATTACCAACGTATCGAAATCCGCGATGCCGCTTTCTTCCGCGAAGCAACCAGCGATTCATTTCTGGTTGATCCGCCGTCGCCCGGGGGTGATCGAATTCTTGCACCGGTCGTGCTTATTTCGCGCAATCATCTGAATGATACGGCGCGCATAGCCCTCGAAGCTGAGTATGTCAGGCGTTACGATGCCAAGCTTAACTGGTGGTTCCCCGAGGGCAACAAATGCGATCCGCAGAGCAACGGCTACAAGCGCTTTTACTTCGCCTACCCCGGCGGCGGCAACGACGCGGCACGCACCTGCCCCGGCCTCAGCGGCACACAAGTACCATCCTTCCTGGCACCGTTCCTCTGGCCGTTCGATAGCTCGCACTGGAATAACACCTTCCAGTATCTGATCTACCGCCAGCTACCGCCCGGCATGAACCTCGACGGCCGCGAGATGCAGGTCTGGATGCGGCGCGATCTGGCGGGCGGCACACCAGCAGCCCAATCAACCGGCAGCACTGCCGCCCTGCTGACGCTCGAGGCCGAACAGAGCTTCGGCATGCCCGGCAGCGGCCCCGGCGAACTCAACGACCCGCGTGGTGTGGCCGTCGATGCCGCCGGTAATATCTATGTCGCCGATACCATGAACCACCGTATTCAAGTCTTCGATGCTGCCGGCACCCCACGCCTGATGATCGGTAGCCTCGGCAGCGATGCCGGGCAGTTTAACGAACCACGCGGCATCGCCGTCGATCGGGCCGGCAATATCTATGTTGCCGACACCTGGAATGCACGAATTGTTAAACTTGATCCAGAAGGCAATGTTGTGGCGATCTGGGGCGAAGGGCGTGAAGATTTCGGTGATGGCCGGCGCGCATCACCAACCGACGGTTCGGAGCAGGGAAATGCCGCCGAGACCCTCGGGCTCTTCGGGCCACGGGCGGTGGCCGTCGACGCGCAGGGCAATGTCTATATCGCCGATACCGGCACCAAGCGCGTGGTTGTGACCGATAGTGATGGGGCCTACCTCTACCAGTGGGGGTATGCCGGTGCGGCTGCCGGGCAGTTCAACGAACCGATCGGTATCGCTGTCGATCCCAATGGGCGAGTCTATGTCGGTGATACCTGGAATGGCCGGGTACAGGTCTTTGCCCCCGGCGTCGATGGCCGGGTCGATCGGTTGCCGATCTTCACCTGGCGGGTTAACGGCTGGTCGGCTCAGACCTACGACGACCCGTTTCTGACGGCTGGTGCAACCGGCCAGATCTTCGCCGGCATCCCGGCGCGTGATGCGATCGCCTATGGTGATCTGGGTGGGCAGGAACTGCTGCGCTGGAGCGGCATGAGCGCCGACGGCATCCCGCTTACACTGCCGAGCGGCATGGCCGTCGCTCGCGACGGCACACTGATCGTGGTTGATCGCGGTAACAGCCGGATCCTGCGCTTCCGGCTGCCGCTACCGGGGCTCGCCGCCACCCCTTGATCACAGCCATCGCAACCGTTACCCCAACAGTACGACCAGCCCGATCGGGCTGGTCGTACTGTTGTCGTACCCTGACGAAACTGTCATTACCACTTCCGGACAATTTAAGAGCAATTCATACCCGCGTGCTAAAGTGATGACACTGTCACTCAAGTGAATTGCGTTCTACCAACCTGCCTCGAAGCGACCATTGCATGTTGCCAGGGGTGTGTGACGGCAAAAGGAGAAGCTCGTGCTCATCGCTCGTTCGCCGGTACGTATCAGCTTTGGCGGTGGCGGAACCGACCTGGCCGCATACTACGCCCGTTTTGGCGGGATGGTCGTCAGCGCATCGATCAACAAATATATTTATGCAATTGTATCGAAGAACTTCGACACGACGTTTCAGGTTATTTCGGCCGATTACCGCAGTAGTGTGCTTTCGTTGCCGACTGATGGCCGCACCTATTCGAACGACAAGCTCGAAATGCGGTTGTGCCAGGTGATCTACGAGCATTTCGAAACACGGATGCCGCTGAATGTCTTTATTGCATCCGAGGTGCCTCCTGGCACCGGCCTCGGCTCATCGAGCGCTATGTCGGTGACACTGGCAAATGTATTCGGGGCGCTGACCGGCCAGGGCATGAGCAAGCGCCAGCTCGCCGAGACGGCCTACATGATCGAGACCGAGCGCATGGAAGCGCCGATCGGCAAGCAAGATCAGTATGCAGCAGCCTTCGGCGGGCTCAACTGTTTTGAATTCAGCGCCGATGGTGTCAAGGTTTCGCCGCTCATGATGTCGGCAACCCATGTACGTTCGCTCGAACGGCGGCTGATGCTGTTTTACACCGGCGCAACCCGCCAGGCACGCGAGATCCTGCACGAGCAGCGCAGCCAGAGCGAACAACAGAGCGGGCGTACTGTCGATGCACTCCACGAGATCAAAAAGCTGGGCTGGCAGATCAAAGAAGCGATCGAAGGTGGTCATCTCGATGACTTCGGCAGGCTGCTTGATGCAAGCTGGCAACAGAAGAAGCGCCTCGCAAGTGGTGTCACCAACCCACTGATCGATGGTGCATACGAAGCCGCCCGGCAGAATGGTGCGATTGGCGGCAAGATCACCGGTGCCGGCGGCGGTGGTTTCCTGATGCTCTACTGCCACGAAGAGCATCAGGATGCGGTGCGAAGCGCTCTTGAAGCCCTGCGCCTGCAACAGGTTCGCTTTGCCTTCGAATTCGAAGGATCGCGGGTTCTCCTGCACACACAGATGCTACAGTCGCCCTACAACTGGAGCGAATAGCACAGAGAGGTATTGCGATGCGGGCAGTCTTTCTCGACCGCGACGGCGTGATCAACGAAAACCGGGCCGATCATGTCAAATCGTGGAACGAATTTCAGTTTATTCCCGGCGCCCTGACGGCATTGCGCTGGCTGCATCGACGCGGCTTTCATGTGTTTGTGGTGACGAACCAGGCGATCATTGAACGTGGCTGTACGACAGCCGCTACCGTGGAAGCCATTCATGCACAAATGCGAGTTGAAGTCGCCCAGCATGGCGGCAAGATCCACGATATCCGTTACTGCCCGCACGACACCCATACGCAGTGCAGTTGCCGCAAACCGGCACCAGGAATGCTGCACGATCTTGCCAACCGCTGGGGTATTGATCTGAGCAGTTCGTATCTAATTGGCGATGCATGTACTGATATCGCCGCCGGGCGTGCCGTTCAATGTCGCTGTATAATGGTACTGACCGGGCGGGGTATGCAGCAGATCACCCTGCCCGAGGCACGCGAATACCCGCCGGAATATATTGCCGGCGATCTGATGGGTGCCGTGGCATGGGTTTTTCGACAGGAGCGGTTGCCGCTTCCGCTTCCCGAGGCGGTACCACCACGACAGCGCCAGAGTGAAGAGGCATTGGTTGTTTCAACACCACTCACGGCCGACCGAAGGAGCTTCCATGATTACATGGACTGAAATACAGGCGCTGCTGCGCAAGCTGTGGCGCTGGTCGTGGGTGATCATCCTCGCGGTGTCGCTCTCGGGCGGCACCGCACTCTTGCTGAGCCAGTACGAGCGGCGCTACTATGTTGCCCGTACCACCCTGATGATCGGCAACTCATTCGAAGCCCAGCGCCCCGATGTCTTTTCACTTGAGATCGGCTCGACACTCGGTTCGTTCTATGGCGAGCTCGCCCGGCGTGAACGGATCCTCAAGCCGGTGCAAGAGAACCTGCAACTGCCGTTTGAGTGGAACATCATCGCCAACGAGATGCTCAAAACGAGCGTGATCGGCCGTGCCAATCTGCTCGAAATCTATATTACCGATACCAACCCGGAACGAGCCGCAGCGATCGCCAATGCCGTCGGCCAGCAACTGATCGACTACAGCCCGACGGCCCCCGAGAAGATCGAGGCCGAACAGCGCGCAATCGACCAGCAGATCCTCGAAGCCAACAGCCGGGTCGCCGAGATTCGTGCCCGAATCGCCGAGGCGACCGAGCGCCAGCGGCGCGCGACGTCGGCCAGTGATCTTGCCGAAGCCAATTCGCAACTCGCCGAGCTTGAGCGAACCCTGAACGCCGAACAGCAGAGCTATAATGCGCTGCTTGGCCTTAAGAACTCAAGCGTCGTCAATAGCCTCACGCTCTTTGAATCGGCTGATCCACCTACTGTGCCATTGCCGTCGAAGCGTGTGACGACGGTCGCGATTGCCATGCTGGCTGGCCTGGTTCTTTCGGTCGGGGCGATCTTCTTGCTCGATCGGCTTGATACACGGCTGCGCACACCCGACGACATGCAGCATCGGTTTTCGGTCATCCCGCTGGGGTTGCTTCCCAAAGGGCCGCCGATCCAGGCACTCTTGCCGCCCTATTCCACAACACGCCATCAGGCTGTCCGCCAGATCCAGACCAATGTGTTGCTGGCGGCTGCCGAACGCGGCGTGCGGCTGTTGATGGTCACCAGCCCGAGTTCGAACGAAGATCGCACGGCGCTCTCGATCGACCTGGCCGACCTGTTTGCCCGTGCCGGCCACCGGGTGTTGCTTGTCGATGCCGATCCGACATCTGCAAGCCTGACGCAGCGCCTCAATGCCGATGATGCTCGCCAGCCCTGGACGCAACTCGGCCAGCGTGGCCAGGATCGGACATGGGCCTACCTGATGCCGACTCCGCTGCAAAATGTGGCGCTGCTGCCGGCCAACCCGACACTCAATGGCGAACCGGCCATGCTTTCGTCGTTGCGCTGGCAAGAGATCACCCGCACCCTGGTTGATACGGCGGATGTCGTGATCTTCGATGGCCCACCGGCAAGCCATGGGCCAGATGCGGCACTATTAGCGCCGCATGTCGACGGTGTAATCCTGGCCGTCGATCCGTCGAGCGATACGATTGACGATGTCAGCAAGGCCAAGCAGCGCCTCGAACACCAGAAGGGCGTGACGCTGCTCGGTGCCGTGACATTCGAACCAAGCCCGACGATCGACGAACACTGGCGTTTGCCGGATCGCCGCATGCCTGAGCTTCCTGATCCGGCGATGCACGCACGCCATATCACCGACCAGCAGGTTGAAGATGCCATTATCAGCGATGATGTTGTATCGGTTGCTGACGAAGGGCCATTGATCACACCACCGCCGACCGCCGCACAGCACGACAACTCGGCCAACGGCAATGGTACGGCACCGCGGGGTAACCGGCAGCGTGGCCTGCGCGGCGGGCGAGCTCGCCGCCGCCGTGATGATGTACGCAATTCGGAATAGTCATGCTCAACCAGCTCATGCTCTATATCTCGCGGCAGGCCACTTCGCTGCCGCGCTACCTCATCGAGCAGATCGTCCAGTTCTGTTTCGGCTGGATTCCCGGAATTATCGGCATTGCCGTGCGCACCATCGCCTACCGTACTATTCTGCGCATGGATGGTGCCGCAGCAATTGAAGATGGGGTGCGGCTGCGTTTTGCCGATCACATCCGGCTTGGGCGCGGTACCTACCTCGATCACGGTGTCTATCTGCATGCATGCCCGGCAGGGATCCATATCGGCGCCGAAAGTTTCGTCATGAAGAATGCGATCCTGCATGTCTATAACTTCCGTGATCTGCCGCATGCCGCAATCACAATCGGCGATCGCTCGTTAATCGGCGAAGGATGCGTACTACGCGGCCAGGGCGGAGTGACCATCGGTAACGACGTGTTCCTTGCACCGCTGGTGCAGTTGCTGGCGGTTAATCATGTGTATCACGACACCAGCCGGCCCATTAGTGAACAAGGGATCACTGTTGAGGGAATCGTCATCGAAGATGGTGCATGGATCGGTGGTGGGGCCATCATTCTCGATGGGGTACGCATCGGGCGCAATGCGATCGTCGGGGCCGGGGCGGTGGTGACGCGCAACGTGCCGGCGTACAGTATCGCGGTGGGGAATCCGGCACGGGTGGTGCGCGATCTCCAGAGCGACCCGATCGCACCACCGGCGCACCTTCCGATCTATTAAGCAACTGCGCTGCTGCATCCGGGAAAGCTTTCACCAACGACACCCGCCGTATGACGACAGCAGCTGCTGCCATCATACGGTTTTTTTTGCACCCCAATGCGGTAATTCCCTCTTGCAGGATCCGCAAAATGCTGACGCGTGGCTCACAGCAGAGGGGGGCGGCCGTCATCGGATCTTCATATCGCCGTGCGAACATTGCTGCAACAAAGTACAAACAGGCAAATGCCAGCGGATGCGAAGCCCTGAGACGGCAAACCGCCCTACACGCAACCGCTTCAGAGGAGCCAGATTATGAGCATGCTCTCGGTTGTCATTCCGGCCTACAACGAAGAAGATGGGATCGCCGCGATCCTCGATCGTGTGCTTGCGATCGAGCCTGATCTGAAAGCGATGGGGATCGAACTCGAGTGCATCGTCGTTGATGACGGATCGCGCGACCGCACTGCCGAGATCGTCCAGAACTACGTGCCTCGCGTACGGTTGGTACGGCAACAGAACAAGAATTATGGCGGTGCGCTGAAGACCGGGTTCCAGGTGGCCCAGGGCGATCTGCTCGGCTTTCTCGATGCCGACAGCACTTACCCGCCCGAGTACTTCCCGCAGATGTGCAAACTGGCGCTTGATGGCGCCGATCTGGTGATCGGCAGCCGGATGTCGGGCGCACATAGCGAGATGCCGCTGGTGCGCCGGATCGGCAACTTCATCTTCGCCAATCTGCTCTCGCTGGTTGCCGGTGTCAAGATCAGCGATAGTGCCAGCGGCCAGCGTGTGCTGCGGCGTGAGATCCTGCCAATGCTCTACCCGCTGCCCGATACGCTCGATTTCACTCCGGCGATGAGCACCCGCGCGCTCCACGAAAACCTCAAGATGGTCGAGATGCCGATCCCATACCGCGAACGCTCGGGGCGCAGCAAGCTCAGTGTCGTTCACGACGGCATGCGCTTCTTCAAGAGTATCGTCTGGACGGCGCTGACTTATAATCCGGTGCGAATTTTCGGTGGCCTGGGTGCGATTCTGCTCTTCCTCGCCGTCATCCTGGTTGGTGTCGCCTTCGGTTTGCAAGTAGCCGGAAGCGTCGCCAGCTGGCCGTTCCCGATGCTGTTCGGCGCGCTGGTACTGGCCGTCGGCGGCATCACTCTGTATACGACCGGCACATCCTTCAGCTATATCGTGGCACTGTTTCACAGGCGCTCGATCCGCCAGGGGATGTTTGGCCCACGTGGCAATGGCCGTAAGATCGAAAAGCACTACTGGTGGCTCGGGCTGCTCTCGATCCTTGGCGGTGTCGGTGTGTATGCGGCTGCGGTAGC
This sequence comes from uncultured Chloroflexota bacterium, assembly GCA_937859575.1. Taxonomy (GTDB): domain Bacteria; phylum Chloroflexota; class Chloroflexia; order Chloroflexales; family Roseiflexaceae; genus CALLZL01. Next base: position 631 of record CALLZL010000302.1, on the reverse strand, counting down.
CTTTGATCTGACGAATCCGGCCCTGGCAACATCCTGGTTTGCGCCGGTGGCAAGTGCCCTGATGGTGCTGACGGGTGTACAACTCGTCAGTGCCTGGAGCCTGGCACGCGTTCTGGCCGAACTGAGCATCCGCGAGGGCCAGGCCAGCGACGACCTGACCAAGGCAACCAGTGGTGTGATTACGGTCAGTGCCGGGCCCGAGAATAACCAGCCGGCGACGGTGTCGTAATTTATGAGATCAGCTGCGAACCGTTCTCGGATCTCGCGGCGACGCTTCCTGAAGGTTGGCGCGGCGGCGTGTGCATGCTGCGCCGCCGCTACGGCAGCCGGAGCCGCAATCGAACTGACACCGCTGCCGGTTCCCTTCGCTGATCGCGAATGGTTGGTTGATGCCGGGGTCACTTCACCCGATCAGGCACCCCTTCTGATCATCGTCGATTCGCACACGCAACCCGATTTCAGTGCCTATCTTGGAGCCATCCTGCGCGCCGAAGGCATGCCGGCGTTTCAGTTTGCCGAGCTTGCCGCCGTTGATGGCGCGTTGCTGCGCACCTGTGCCGTCGCCATCCTGGCGGCGGCAACCCCAACCAGCGACCAGGTCGTGTTGTTGGAGTCTTTTGTGCGTGATGGT